>JAAZBQ010000494.1 GCA_012513725.1 Chloroflexota bacterium | reverse complement strand
CTGGACGTCTTTCGCGACTTTGTGGATTCGCTGGATCTCGACGACCTAGAGGACGACGAGTAACTTGGATCGCCTGCCGCCCCATAACATCGAAGCCGAACAATCCGTCCTGGGCAGCCTGTTGATCGACCCCGACGCGATCATCAAGGTGGGCGCGTTCCTAAAGGCGGACGACTTCTACCGTGACGCCCACAAGGCCATCTACCGCGCCATCGCCACGCTCCACGAGCGGCGCCAGCCGGTCGACTTTGTTACCCTGGTGGATGAACTGACGCGCACAGAAGAGCTGGAGATGGTCGGCGGGGCCTCGTACATCACTTCGCTGATCAGCATGGTGCCGACGTCGGTGCACGTCGAGCACTATGGCCACATCGTCGAGCGCACGAACATCATGCGCCGACTGATCATCGCCGCGGGCGAGATCGCCGCGCTGGCCTACCAGGAGCGCGAGGAGGTCGATGAGGTCATCGACCAGGCGGAGCGCATCCTGTTTGACGTCTCCCAGCGGCGCATCAGCCGCTCGCTGGAGCCCATCAGCGACGTCATCCGCCGCTATTATGACCGCGTCGAGTTCCTCGTGGAGCACCGGGACGAGACCCTGGGCGTGCCCACGGGGTTCGTGGACCTCGACCGACTCCTCGGGGGTCTGCAGCCCTCGGACCTCATCATCATTGCCGCACGCCCCGGCGTGGGCAAGACGAGCCTGGCCCTCACCATGGCCTCCAACGCAGCACTCAAGAGCAACTCGGTGGTGGCCATCTTTACCCTGGAGATGTCGGCCGACCAGCTCGTGCAGCGCATGATCTCCTCGCATACGGGGATTGACTCGCAGCGGCTGCGCCTGGGGCGCATCGAGGACATCGAGTGGGAGCGGTTCACCCAGGCCTCCAGCACCCTGTCGCAGGTGAACATCTTTATCGACGATACGCCCTCCCCTTCGCCGATGGAGATCCGCACCAAGGCGCGACGCCTGGCGGCCGAGTTTGACCTGGACCTGATCATCATCGACTATATGCAGCTGATGCAGGGTGGCGAGCGGCGCAGCGAGAACCGCGTCCAGGAGATCTCGTACATTTCCCGGGCGCTCAAGGGGTTGGCCCGAGAGCTGAACGTCCCCGTGGTGGCCCTCTCGCAGCTCTCCCGCGCCGTGGAGAGCCGCACCGACCGGCGCCCCGTCCTCTCGGACCTTCGCGAGTCCGGCTCCATCGAGCAGGACGCCGACGTGGTGATGTTCATTTACCGCGACGAGATGTACAACGAGGATACCGACCGGGCGCACATCGCCGACCTCATCGTGGCCAAGCACCGCAACGGGCCCACCGACACCATCTCGCTGCACTTTGACCCGAACCTGACCAAGTTCGCCGATCTGGACCTGCACAGCGTGGACGAAGGGTTCTACCCCGAAGACGACTTTGGCATATGACAGCGTTCGAAGGTTTTCCCGAGGGCCGCACCCGCTACACACCCATCCCGGACCTGTTCTTCGTCGAGCTCCTCGGGCAGATCTCGGACCTGGCCGAGCTCAAGCTGACGCTGTACATGCTGTGGGCCATCTACCGGCAAAAGGGTTACCCCCGCTATCTGACCATCGCCGAGCTCGAGGCGGAGGGGCCCCTCCTGAGCGCCCTCGTCTGCGGGGAGGATGAGGACCCGCTGCCGGTGTTGCATCGCGCCATCGACGCCGCCGTGGGCCGCGGGACGCTCCTGCACCTGTGCGTCGGGCGGGACGGTGAGGAGATCCATTACCTCTTTGTGAACGCCCCCCAGGGGCGCAAGGCCATCGGAGAGGTCAAGCGGGGCGAGTTGGTGCTGGAGCGGGCGGGCCCCGTCCGCGAGCCCCACATCCGGCGGGAGCGGCCGCAGATCCTCGAGCTGTACGAGCAGAACATCGGGCTCCTGCCGCCGCTTTTGGCGGAGGAGCTCCTCGAGGCGGAGGCCACCTACCCCGCCGCGTGGATTCACGAGGCTTTTCAGATCGCCGTGCAGAACAACGCCCGGCGCTGGCGATACGTCAAGAGTATCCTGGAACGTTGGGCGGCCGAGGGCAAGGACGACGGCACGCGCCCCGGCGCCGCCCGCAAGAGGTACCGCAGGTGAACGATCCCGATTCGCCACGGCACGACACGAACGCAGAGCACGCAGAGAGCGCGGAACAGGCAGACGCCGAGTGCCCTATCTGTCATGGGGTCGGTTTTATCCGCCTGAACGTGCCGGTGAGCCATCCCCAGTTCGGCAAGGCGGTGCCCTGCCGCTGCCGGAGCAACCAGGTGCGCCAGAAGCGCCTGGAGCGCCTGCGCCAGGCGAGCAACCTGGACTCTCTCCGGCACATGACCTTTGACGCGTTCGAGACGACGATCTTTGGCGAGTCGGAGGCCTCCTTGTCGCTGCAGTACGCCCTGGAGACCTGCCGAGTGTATGCTCAGCATCCCCGCGGTTGGCTGCTGATGAACGGCACCCACGGCTGCGGCAAGACGCACCTCGCCGCGGCCATCGCCAACTCGCGCATCGAGGCGGGGCAGCCGGTGCTCTTTGAGGTGGTGCCGGACCTGCTGGATCACCTGCGGGCGTCCTACGCGCCCCAGAGCCCGGTGTCGTACGACGAGCATTTCACCCTGCTGCGCACCGTCGAGATGCTGATCCTCGACGATTTCGGCACCCAGAACGCCACGCCCTGGGCGGCAGAAAAGCTCTACCAGCTGATGAACTTTCGCTACAACGCCCAGTTGCCCACGGTGATCACCACGAACCAGACCATCGGCGAGATGGATCCCCGCCTGGCCTCTCGGTTCGGCGACCGCCAGCTGGTCCAGATCCTGGATTTCTACGTCCCCGATTTCCGCGTGGACGGCCGGGCGCGGACCTTTGGTTCCCTGGACCCCTACCAGGGGATGACGTTCAGCACCATGTCGGATCGCCGGCTGCCCGGCCTGCGCCGGGCGCAGCAGCAGGCTGCCGACTATGCCGAGCATCCGGTGAACTGGTTGATCGTCCGCGGCGGCTATGGGGTGGGCAAGACACACCTGGCCGCGGCCATCGCCAACAAGGTGCAGCGGGCGGGGATGCGCGTGCTGTTCGTCGTGGCGCCCGACCTCCTGGACTACCTGCGCGCCACCTTTCAGCGGGGCAGCGCGGTGTCGTACGACCGGCGCTTTAACGAGGTGCGCCAGGCGCCTTTCCTGGTGCTCGACGACCTCGGCGTGCACTCGGCGACCGACTGGGCGGAGGAAAAGTTCTTCCAGATCCTCAACCACCGCTACATCGCCGGTAGCCCCACCGTGCTGACAATCTCCGACGCCGGCTGGGAACGGCTGGACGAGCGCCTGCGTGGCCGGCTGGAGAACGTCGACCGCTGCGCCCACGTCATCCTGGACTGCCCCCCGTACCGCGGGCGCGAGGCCGAGGGCAACGGCCCCAAGCGCTCCACGCGGCGCCGTAACTAGCCGTCCCCGACCATGACGCACCCGAACCTCCGGGAACCCTCCCCGCCTGCACCCCGTCTTG
>JAAZBQ010000493.1 GCA_012513725.1 Chloroflexota bacterium | reverse complement strand
TGGATTCGAGCAGCCCGGTCCAGTCAGGTCCGCCGCCGCTGGCTTAGCCCTTCGCTGGGAGGCATTCTGTGTATCGTATTACGAAAAAGGAAACCTTAACCCCTGCCACCAAGCTATACGTCATCGAGGCGCCCGATGTGGCCCGCAAGGCGCGCCCGGGGCAGTTCATCGTCCTGCGCGTCACCGAAGAGGGCGAACGCATCCCCCTCACCATCGCCGACTATGACCGGCAGGCCGGCACCATCACCATCGTCGTCCAGGAGATCGGCAAGTCCACCAAGCATCTGGGCATCCTGGAAGAGGGGGACTGCCTGGCCTCCTTTACGGGCCCTCTGGGCCGCCCGACGGAGATCGAGAACTATGGCACGGTGGTGCTGGTGGGCGGCGGCCTGGGCATTGCGCCGATTTACCCCATCTGCCGCAGCCTCCGCGAGGCGGGAAACCACGTCATCGGCATCATCGGCGCCCGCAGCGGCGACCTTCTCTTCTGGGAAGAGGAGATGCGCAGCGTCACCGATGAGCTGATCGTCGTCACCGACGACGGCTCGTACGCGCGCAAGGCCCTGGTCACCCAGCCGCTGAAGGAGATGATCGAGGAGGGGCGGCAGATCGACTGCGTGTGGGGCATCGGCCCGGCGATCATGATGAAGTTCGTGGCGCTCACCACCCAGCCGTTCGGCACCAAGACGATCGTTAGCCTGAACTCCATCATGGTGGACGGCACGGGGATGTGTGGCGCCTGCCGGGTGTCGGTTGGCGGCCGCACGCGGTTTGCCTGCGTGGATGGCCCCGAGTTCGACGGCCACGAGGTGGATTGGGACCTGTTGCTCAAGCGCCAGCGCCAGTATCTGGACGAGGAAAAGCAGGCGCTGGAGGCCTTTGAGCGGCTGGCGACGCCGGTACGATAGTAGGAGACCCTCATAACCATGGCCAGAAATCAGATTCCCCGGCATGACATGCCGACGCGCGACGCGGAAGAGCGTCGCCAATCGTTTGAAGAGGTGGCCCTCGGGTACACCCCAGAGATCGCGTTCGAGGAGGCCCGGCGCTGCATCCAGTGCAAAAAGCCCCAGTGCGTCACGGGCTGCCCCGTCGGCGTGCGCATCCCGGAGTTCATCCACGCCCTCGCCGAGGGTGACCTGCGCTCCGCCGCGACGATCCTGAAGGACAAGAACAGCCTGCCGGCCATCTGTGGGCGCGTGTGCCCCCAGGAAAGCCAGTGCGAGGTCAAGTGTGTCGTCGGCCGCAAGGGCGAGCCGGTGGCCATCGGCCGCCTGGAGCGGTTCGTCGCCGACTGGGAGCGCGAGCAGGGCGTAGAGATCCCGCCCGTCGCCCCGCCGACCGGCAAGCGCGTCGCCGTCATTGGCTCCGGCCCCGCCGGCCTCACCGCGGCAGGCGACCTGGCCAAGTTGGGCCACGAAGTGGTGATCCTGGAGGCCCTGCACACCCCCGGCGGCGTGCTGGTCTACGGCATTCCCGAGTTCCGCCTGCCCAAGGCGATCGTGGCCGCCGAGATCGCCTATCTCGAGAGCCTCGGCGTGGAGATTCGCACGGACGCCGTGGTGGGCAAGTTGTTCACCCTCGAGGAGCTGCTGGCCGAGTACGACGCGGTGTTCCTGGGCACGGGCGCGGGCCTGCCGATGTTCATGAGCATCCCCGGCGAGAACTTCCTGGGCGTCTTCTCGGCGAACGAGCTGCTGACCCGCACCAACCTGATGAAGGGCTACCTCTTCCCCGCCTGGGACACCCCGGTCAGGGTGGGCGAGCGGGTGGCCGTGGTGGGCGCCGGGAACGTGGCCATGGACGCGGCCCGTTGCTCGATGCGCCTGGGAGCCAAGGAGGTGCACATCGTGTACCGCCGCTCGGCCGAAGAGGTGCCCGCCCGCGCCGAAGAGGTGCACCACGCCGAGGAAGAGGGGATCATCTTTGACTTTTTGACCAACCCCGTCGAGATCCTGGGCAACGACGACGGCTGGGTGACGGGCCTCCGCTGCATCCGGATGTCGTTGGGCGAGCCCGACGCCTCTGGCCGGCGCCGGCCGATCCCGATCGAGGGCTCCGAGTTCGAGATGCCCATGGATACCGTGGTGATGGCCCTCGGCACGCAGCCCAATCCGCTGGTCTTTGACGGGGCCACGGAGCTGGAGCGTTCCCGCTGGGGCACTGCCGTGGCCAACGAGCCCACCGGCCGCACCAAGATGGAGCGCGTTTGGGCCGGCGGCGACATTGTCACCGGCGCGGCGACGGTCATCAGCGCCATGGGCGCCGGCCGCGTGGCCGCCGAGGACATGGACGCCTACCTGAAGAACGGGAGTGGCGCGTGGTGGCCCGACGAGGCAGAGCCCGAGTCGTAGCCCCTGCTTTGCAGGCCCCTGTCTTGCAGGCCCGTGCCTAGCAGGCCCGTGCCTGGCAGGAACCTCCGGCGAGCCACCGTTGCGGTGGCTCGCCGGTCTTTATACCCTATGCGAACGACGGCTTCCGACCGACCGACATCGACGACAGAGGGAGGGTGGCATGTGTGCGCTGGTAGACGAAATCCGCGAGCAGCCCGCGGTGCTCGAGCGGATGCTCGGGCAGCAGGAGGCGATTCGCGAGATCGCTCGACACGTGCGCCGCGCGGGCGTGCAGTACGTGATGGTCGCCGCCCGGGGCACGTCGGATAACGCCGGCCAGTACGGCAAGTACGTGCTCGGCGCGGCCAACGGGCTCCCCGTGGCGCTGGCGGCGCCCTCGCTGTACACCCTGTACGAGTCGCCGCCACGGTTGGATGGCGCCCTGGTGTTGGGCATCTCTCAGTCGGGCGCCTCCCCCGACATCTGCGCGGTGATCGAGGACGCCCGCCGGCAGGGTGCCCCGACGGTGGTGCTCACCAACGCGCCGGATTCGCCCCTGGCTCGCACCGCCGAGCACGTCGTGGATCTGGGCGCCGGCCCGGAGAAGAGCGTGGCGGCCACCAAGACGTACACTGCGGAACTCTTGGCGCTGGCCCTCCTCTCCGCACACCTGGCCGACGACGCGGCGCGCCTGGAGGAGGCTCGCGCGGTGCCCGAGGCGGTGGCGCGGGTGCTGGATCTGGGGGACGAAGTGGCCCGGCGCGCGGAGCGCTACCGCTACATGCCCGACTGCGTGGTGGTCGGCCGGGGCTACAACTATGCCACCGCGCTAGAGATCGCCCTCAAGATCAAGGAACTGACCTACGTGGGGGCCAATCCCTACTCTGCGGCCGACTTTCGCCACGGGCCGATCGCCGTCGTGGGCCGGGGCTTTCCCGTACTCCTGGTGGCGCCCCAGGGCCGAGCCTATGGCGACGTGGCTGCGCTGCTCGGCGAGCTATGCGAGCGCCAGGCGGAGACCATCGTCCTTTCGGACCAGGAGGAGGCGCTGGCGGGGGCCTGCACCCCGTTGCGCCTGCCGGGCGGCGTCCCCGAGTGGCTGTCGCCCATCGTCGCCGTGGTGCCCGGCCAGCTGCTGGCGTACCATCTGGCCCTGGCCAAGGGGCTGGACCCCGAGCGTCCGCGCGGTCTGCACAAGGTCACCGAGACGCGCTGAGGGGCCGTCCCAGGATGCGCGGTGAGGGGGGTCATCGCTTGTCGTAACCCTTGCGCGCCCACCGGGCGCGTGCTAGAATCGCTGCCGGCCCAAAGGGACTCGCATTGCACTCTGACGACGCGGAAAGGAAGCGGCCATGGAAAAGCGGTTCAAGGTCCTGCGGATTCTCGCGACGCTACTCAAAGTCATTGCCTGGATACTGCTGGTGGTCGGCATCCTGGGCGCCGTGGCCGCCGTGGCCGGCGGAGCCCTGGGAGGCGGAGCCCTGGGCGACACGCTGGAATCGTTGAGCGGCGGCGTGGTGGTCGGCCTCTTGGGTGGCATCGCGGCCGGAGCGGGGCTGTTGCTCGGCGCCGTGCTGCAGTTTGTGATGCTGTACGCCGCCGGAGAGGCCATCTCTGTAACGCTGGCCATCGAGGAGAATACCCGGGAGGCGGCGTACTATCTGCGGGGCGAGCCCCCGATGCCCAGCTCTCCCTACGCGCCCTGACCGCTCGCCGATATGCACACGCCCCGCACCTGATGCGGGGCGTGTGTCGTGGTGAGGCAAGCCGGCCGGCCCGGCGCGGGGACCGATCAGCCGGCCCGGCCGCCGCAGCGGGGCTTGCAGATGACCTCCAGCACCCGGAGGTCGAAATAGTCCTGGCTGTTCGCCGAGCGCAACACCAGGGCGCTATCCAGGCCCTGCCCCGTTCCGCCGATGGCGATCACCTCGCGGCTGGCGGGAATCAGCCCCGCGTCGGCGGCCATCAGGGTGATCTCGCAGGCCACCTTGACCCCGTCGCAGAACGTGCGCAGCACAAAGGCCATCACCTCATCGATCTGATAGGTGCCCACTTTGCGGCGGATGGCGCGGCCCACGCCGCCGAAAGCGTGCTGGGTGGTGAGCACGCGGGCGCCGGCCTCCTCGATGGCGCGGCGCAGTTCGGGCTGGAACTCCTCGATGTTCGGCCCCCGGAATCCGGACGAGTGGCTCACCACCACGAGGTGCAGGCCGCGCATGTGCTCCGTTGCGTGCAGCCCCGACTGCCCGGAGGTGCTGGCCACCACGATGTGCTGAATGCCCAACTCGTCGGCGCGTTCTCGCGCCAGCGCCAGGCAACGCTCGGTGTTGCTCGCTCCCGTATCGCTGAAATACGTGCAGACGGCCTGTCGCTCAGCCACGATCGGGTTCCTCCTTGGCGCTTGCCACGTTGTCTGGTTGGATGGGCTCCACCTTGGCCAGGGCGGCGAGGATGCTGCGCCGGGATCCCCGGTGGGCCCGCTCTGCCTGCTGCAGGAGCGCACGGGCCACGACGCGCTTGGTGTTCGCCCCTGCTGGGCACGGCTCTCCCGCGAGTGGATAGCCGCTAGCCCGCGCGAACGGGACGATGTCGCGCTCCTCCACATAGGCCAGCGGCCGGATGACGGTGAACGCGCCGTCGAAAAAGGTGCGGCGGACGGCCATGCCGCGGAAAGCGGCCGAGTAGATCAGGTTCATCAGCGCCGTCTCGGCCCGGTCGTCGGCGTGGTGCCCATAGGCGACGGTGCAGCACCCCAGGCGCTCGGCTATCTCAAAGAGCGCCCTGCGCCGATGCCACGCACACCGAAAGCAGGGGTTGGCCCCCGTGCGAGCCAGCTCCTCGGCCACCTCGATGCGGGCCACCTCCAGCGGGATGTCGCGATCCGCGCACCAGGCGGCCAGCCACTCCTGCGGGACGGCGCGACCGCAATGGTAGTCGCTCTGAATGTGCCCGGCCGCCAGGCTGTAATGCTCCGGCGCCTGCCGCCTGCGCCGGTGTAGCAGGTCCAGCAACGTCAGGCTGTCCTTGCCGCCGGAGACCGCCACCAGTACCCGGTCGCCGGATCGCAGCAACCCGTGCTCGCGGACGGCCCTGTTCAGCGTCTTGAGCATGTAATACGCCAGTCGGTCGGCGCGGGCAGGATCGGTCGGAAGCGTGTCGCCGTTCATGGGTGAGTGATCTTACCACGGCGGGCCGTCCGGCGCAACGCCGGCGCCGCGACAGGCGCACGGGGCGGGTGTCGCCGTTCGTGTGTCGGCGCGAAACGCCTATAATCGGGGCCGACGCGCTCCCACACCGTCCACCCGCTTGGTGCGCCGTGAGGTCTTGGCATGGAGGTCCCTCTCTTCTTCTTTATCGGGTGCCTGCTCCTGTCGGCAGCCCTGGCGGCGGGCCTGGCCGCCTACATGGGGCGCCGTGTCAAGGCGCCCGGATCCCGTGAGATGGCCGCCCTATGGGTCGCCTGTGGCATCTGGTGTGTGGCGTACATCGGCGAGATCATGGCCCCCAACCTCCCGGCCAAAGTCGCCTGGCTGAACGTCCAGTACGTGGGGATTGCCTCGGCGCCCTCGGCGTGGATGTTCTACGCCCTCCGCTACTCGAGCGACGGCCGTTTCCCCACGCGGCGGCAGGCGCTGTTCCTGTGCATCGTGCCGGCGACCACCCTTCTCCTGCAGTGGACCAACCCGCTCCATGGTCTGATGCGTCGCGAGGTGGGGCTCGTGGCCGTCGGCTCGCTTCAGGTCATCAGCAAGGTCTATGGCCCCTGGCTGTGGGTGCACATTGCCTACTCGTATGGCGCCCTGCTGGTGGGATCGGTGGCGCTGGTGCGGGGGCTGCCCGGGCACCTGACGCTGTATCGCGGCCAGCGGCACCTGGTGCTCTGGGCGTGTGCGCTGCCCTGGATCGCCAGCGTCGTCTACCTGGTGGCGCCGGCCGCCTGGACCCGCCTGGACCCCACCCCGGTGGTGATGACGGTGTCGGGCTTTCTCTGCGCCTGGGCGCTCTTTCGCTTTGGCCTCCTGGACCTGGTGCCGGCCGCACGGAATGCGGTCATCGAGGAGCTGCGCTCCGGCCTGCTGGTGGCGGATGCGCGCGGGCGCCTGGTGGACATGAACCCTGCCGCGGCCGCCTTGCTCGGTCTCCATCGTTCCGCGGCCTTGGGGCAATCCCTCGATGAGATGCTGCTCGCGCACACCGTGCGCCCGGCGCTCGACGAGGGCCCGGACGATGGGTCTCTGCATCTCGGCGCCCGGGGAGAGGAGGGCCCCACCTATCTGGAGGTGCAACGCGCTCCGCTCCGCGATCGGTCGGGGCGCGTTGGCGGGGAGGTGGTTACCATCAACGATGTCACCGAACGCCAGCGCGCCCAGCGAGAGCGGGAGGCCCTGATCCTCGAACTGCAGCAGGCCCTGGCCGAGGTGCACACCCTCGGGGGGCTCTTGCCCATCTGTGCCCACTGCAAGCGCATCCGCAACGACGGCGGCTACTGGACCCGCCTGGAAGAGTACATCTCTCAGCATTCGGGCGCCGAGTTCACCCACGGCATCTGCCCCGACTGCCTGCGTCAGATCTACCCCGAACTGGTAGAGGGCGACGGCTCCGCCCGGCGTCCAGAAGCCCCGCGCTGAGGTCTCCCCGGGGTGCGGGGGCGTACACGCTTTGACCGGACCCGCGCCCTATGCTACAATCACGACTAACTTGATAGGAAATTCCAGTCAGCAACCCGGGGGCAGGCCATGAAGATATCCACCAAAGGGGAGTACGGCATTCGTGCGATGATCGAGCTATCCCTGCGCTACGGCGAAGGGTACGTCCAGAGCGCCCAGATCGCCGAGGCCCGTGCCATCCCCGAGAACTATTTGTACCAGTTGCTCATCACCCTGCGCAAGGCGGGGCTCATTCGCAGCCGGCGCGGCCCCAAGGGAGGGCACATGCTGGCGCGCCCCCCCGCGCACATCCACATGGAAGAGGTCGTCGTGGCCCTGGAGGGGCCCCTGGCGCCGGTTACCTGTGTGGAGGACGAGGAGTACAGCGACTGCCAGTTCCACAGCACTTGCCCGGTGCGGCAGGTGTGGGCCCGGATCACGGATGCCACCCGTGACATCCTGCGGGAGACGTCGTTCGAGGCGTTGGTGCAGGTGGAGCAGACGAGTCGCGCCCGGGTCGGGGAGCAGGTGTAGGGCGGCTCGGCGCACGCTCCGCCGAGCCCACCGCCGCCTCTGCGGCGCGCGGGCCGGGCGATCCCTCTAGCGCGCGCCTCGCACCTCGCGGTCGAGTTCCTCAAAGAACGCCACCATCACCCGGTGGCGATGGTCCGCCATCCTCTGCCCCGTGTCCGTCTGCATCAAGTCCCGTAGCCTCACTAGCTTGAACAGGTACTCGTGCACCGGGGTGTGCTCGTCGCTGGCCAGGTCGTCGCGGCCGAGAACCGGCGCGCGCTCGGCATAGGCGGCGTCCACGTCGGCCCACACGCGCTGCCGCCGGGCCCCGGCCACGGCATAGGCCCGGGCCACGCCGATGGCGCCGATGGCATCCAGCTTGTCCGCATCGAACAGCGCCCGCCCCTCGATGGTCGTGGGCCGCACGGCGCCGCGAAAGCGGTGTTCGCCGATGGCCTGCGCCACCCGGGCCACCTGCTCCGCAGGAGCCCCGGACAGGATTTCCTCCGCGCGACGTGCGGAGGCTTGGGCATGGTCCACGCCGGTACGCGCCTCCTCGGGACGGGCCACGTCGTGGAGGAGCGCCGCCGCCCGCAGGATCTCCAGGTCAGCGCCCTCGGCGCGGCCGATGCGCTCGGCGAGTCGCCACACGCGGAGGACGTGGTCGAACCCGTGGGCCGAATCCGTATCGACATAATGCCGGCGCGCTGCGTCGACCGCGATCATCGCTCGGCGTCCGGCACGGGCGGGGTGCTCCGGCGGAGGTACGCGCCCAGGGCATAGACTGCGGCCAACTCGATGGCCACCACCACGCCGATCTTCCAGACGGCGTCCATCCACAAGGGCAGGGGGTAGAGCTGGATCAGCGTGTCGGTGAACTCGAACGTCCACGTGCCCGGGGGAAAGAACAGGTTGTGAAACGCGGTGAAAAAGGCGCCAAAGTCGAGCAGAGAGTACCCTACCACCACCACGATGAGTCCGGCCGCCAGGATCACCCCGTGCCGCAGCCCCGCCGCGAGGTCGAGGACCTGCCGGCGCAGGACGAGCCAGGCAATCGCCACCAGCGCCGCGAGGGTCGCCACCCCCTGGACGAGGAACAGCCTGTCCATCACTATGCGGACGTCCGCCAGGTGGTCCACCTCGCGGGCGTTCAACGCCGGCTCCCCCTCGGCGGTCTCCACGGCTGCCAGTTGCTCGCGCGTGATGCGGCCCCGGACATAGTGGAGGATGGCGTCCGAGATCTCGATGCGCTCGGCGGCGTCGAACCGCACGGAGCCGGGAAAGCCCGGCAGCCCGTACTCGTGGCGGATGAACCCCGGGGTGATGAACAGGTACATCGGGGCGAGCACCAGCGCCGCCGGGATGGCCAGCACGAGGAGCAGGTAGGCGGCTCGGGTGAGGATGGTCATCGGCCGTCTCCCGGGTCGGGGCGCACGATCCGCCAGAACGCCTCGCCGAGTTCCCCGTCGCCCACCGTGCGGGCATAGGTCTCGATGTCTCGGCGCATCTCGGACAGGCTCTGCCAAAAGGTGCTGATCTGCGAGCGGTAGCAAGAGATCGCGTCGGCCTTGGCGTCTAGGTCCTCGGGGCCAAAGCAGCGGCAGCACTTGAGCCACTCGACGTCGCCCTCGCGCAGCGGGGCGAGGGCGCGCTCCACCTCGTCAGGCTGCACGGCGTAGGGATAGTCCTCGTAGAACCGCACCCGGCGGCCCGCGTCGTGCAGGGTGCGCACCGCGCGCATGGTAACCAGATGATCGACGTGGTGGCCCACGGTGAGTGGTGCGTACACCGTCGCCCGGGGGCTGGCCGCGAGGAACGGCCTCAGCGCGGCGAGGAGTTCCTCGTGAAAGAACCCCTCCTCGGGGTGTATCTCGCCAAAGATGTGCTCCACCGCGGGGTACAGGTCGGCGCCGGAGCGCGGTCCCCGGCGGTACACGCAGTCCAGGAACTCGAGATGGGCGGCGTCCGCCCCGACGCGCGTGACGGCGTCCATGTCCTCTCGCCGGCGCACGCCGACGGGATCCTCGACGGCTCCCCAGCGTTCCTTCAGCTCGCGGCTAAAGGCGGTGTTGGCGTCTTCGGTCGGAGAGCCGGCGAACAGGGTGATGACCAGCGCCCGCTCGCCCTCGCGGGCACGGCGATGGATGGTGCCCCCGCAGGAGAGCACCACGTCGTCCAGATGAGGGGCCAGGTAGAGGCAGTCGTACGGCTTCATGCGGGGGAGTATAGCATCGCGCCCAGGGGCGGGCAAAGAGCGATCCGTGGGCCGCGAAGAGTGGGAACCCCACGCGGCGTCGCAGCGTCCCATGTACAGGGGCCGCGGTTGGCCCCGGAGAGGAGCGCACCATGCGGAGGAGTCTGTTCGCCGTCCTGTGGACGCTGGCACTGGTGGGGCTGCTGGCCGCGCCGGCCGCGGCCGACGGCATCATTATTCCCCATCCGCCCCCCACCTGGCCCACCATGCCCCTGCGTAGCCTGGCCATCAAGTATCACCACGTCACCGTCGAGATCGACGGGCAGGTGGCCACCACCCACGTGGACCAGGTCTTCCTGAACGAATCGGGCTATGAACTGGAGGGCGACTATGTCTTTCCCCTCCCGGCGGGGGCCTCGATAAACCGGTTCGCCATGTGGGCCGACGGCCAGCCGGTCGAGGGCCGCATCCTGGAGGCCGACGAGGCCGAGGAGATCTACAAGGACATCGTCCGCCGCCGGCAGGATCCGGCGCTCCTCGAATACGTCGGCCAGAACGCCTTTCGCGCCCGGGTGTACCCCATCCCGGCGTTTGGCGAAAAACGCATCGAGATCGAGTACTCCGAGGTGCTTTCCGCCGACCGCGGCCTGGTGCGCTATGTGTACCCGCTGAGCACGGAAAAGTTCTCGTCCAAGCCCTTGGAGAGCGTCCACGTGACGGTCGAGATCGCCGCGCACGCGCCGCTGAAGACCGTCTTTTCGCCGAGCCACCCCGTCACCGTGGCCCGCGTCGGCGACCGCAACGCCACCGTCGCCTACGCCGATGAGGACGTCCTGCCG
>JAAZBQ010000057.1 GCA_012513725.1 Chloroflexota bacterium | reverse complement strand
CGTGGCGGAGCGCCTCCCGATACAGGGGGAGGAGATACTGGTCCATCCGGCCAAAGGCCATGGCGCCACGGCCCTCGACGGCATAGATGCTGTGCACCATCCAGATGAGCTGTACAGCCTGCCGAAAGGTGCGCGGCGCGGCAAGGGCGATGGCGTCCAGATCATCGGCCATGGCCAGGAGCTCTTGGGCGCGCCGGGGTGCCGTCGTCGCGGCTGCCCGACGGCAGGCGGTAGCCCAGCGCCCCACCAGATGCGAGGCGGCCCGCAGCGTGATGGCCACGCCGTCCAGGAAGGCCAGGCGGTCGGGCTCCGCGTGCGCCCGACGCGAGGCGGCCACGTCCTCCAGCAGTCCCCCCAACCCCCGGACTAACAGCCGGCCGTAATGTGGGGCGCAGTGGTCGGCGTTGGTGACAAAGCGCCGCTCGCCGATCTCGGCGTCCAGGGCCCTATAGCGTTCGTAGGCGGCGACATCCACCCCGGCGGGGAGATCGTCGGCCAGCACTCCCGCGGGGGCGCCCACCAGGCACTCCTCGGGGCGCAGGGGCAGCGCCATCCGATCGAGGACAGCCGCCAGCGCCCTCGCGCGACGAATGGCCATTGGAGCGTTCTGGTGCCGTGCAAAGGCCTGGCCGCGCCACAGGGGGCGCAGGTCCAGCGTGCCGAGGGGCACGTCGCCTGCCCGCAGGCGCTGGCGTAACGCCGTGTAGCGGGGCGCCGCTATCGACGCGTCGAGTTCGGTAGGCATTCGCCCTCCACACCACTTGCCTACACCGAGCAGGCGTAGGCCCGCCGCCGGGGGCGAACCCTACTCCGGTCCGTCGATCGGGGCCAGCCCCAGCCCACGCAAGTCCGCCACGGCGTGCCGCTCCTCCGCCTCGTACAGCCGCCAGATGACCCGCAGGCCCTGCAGGCTATCGGGGCCGTTCGTCAGGGGCGTGCGGCCGGTCTCGATGCAGTCGAGAAAGTGGGCCATCTCGTTCTCGGTGTGCTTGCCCGCCTCGGTTTCCAGGAGCAACTCTTCGCGCTGCCCTACATGGGCCAGGAGCCGACCGTGGGTGATGTCCGCCTCCAGCATCCCCTTCTCGCAGTGGGCGTGGATCGAGTAGCCCAGCCGCGTTCCGCGGGCCCCCCAGGTGCCATAGTGGTAGCCCAGGCGGCCGCCCTGGAACGCGATCGTCACGTTGCTGGTGCCCTCGCGCTCCATCCAGGGGGTGCCGCGGTTGGTGCCCAGGTGGGTGCCCTCGACCGGCTCCCCGAGGAACCACAGGAGGAGGTCGATATAGTGGCAGCCGTGGCTGAACAGCTGCCCACCCCCGAGGGTGGCGGCGCTGCGGGTCCAGTGTCCCGGGGGGTACTCGGTGTGTTGCTCCGTCCAGATGGAGAGCTGAAAGGCGTCGCCATAGGCGCCCGCGTCGAGGAGTTCCTTGAGTCGTACCACCAGGGGGTGGTAGCGCATGCAATAGGCGATCATGAGCACCCGATCGGCCTCCCGCGCGGCTTCGATCAGGTCCAGGCACTCGCGCTCGCTGTTGGCCATGGGCTTTTCCAGGAGGACGTGCACCCCGGCGCGCAAGCAGTCGATCCCCGCGGCATGGTGCAGGTGGTGGGGGAGCACCAGCAGCACGGCGTCCACGTCGCCGAGGATGTCGTGATAGTCGGTGCAGGCGCGTTCGGCGCCGAGAGCCTCTGCGGCGGCCTGTGCGCGAGCGAGATCCACGTCGACGGTCGCCGTCACGCGGAGGCGGTCTGCCAGGGCGTGGAAGCGCCGCAGGTGCACCTGTGACATCCCGCCGCAACCCACCAGCCCCATCCGGATCTCGGCCATCACTCCTCCTCGCGCTCCGCGTGCGTTACGGGCTCGTGTACGGGGCGCCGGACCGGTGGTTCGGCCGGTGGTTCGGCCGGCGACGGCTCTGCTTCGGCCTCCGCCTCCGCGGGCGCCGCCACGCGCACCAGCGCCGCCACCATCGCGGCCATCACCCCAAACACCCCGGCCGTCACGTAAAAGGCGCTGCCCATCCCCCAGATGCTGGACACCGAGGCGCCCAGGGTGGGCCC
Source organism: Chloroflexota bacterium (assembly GCA_012513725.1). Taxonomy (GTDB): domain Bacteria; phylum Chloroflexota; class Anaerolineae; order UBA1429; family UBA1429; genus JAAZBQ01. The sequence continues at coordinate 8,050 of JAAZBQ010000057.1, read as the reverse complement.
CAGCGCCCGCCCGGCGGCGCCGGCGCTGTGGCCAAAGCCGAACACCGCCCCCCGTCGGGCGACCGGCGTCGCATAGGCCAACAGTGCATTCGCCGTGGGCATGATGCCGCCCATGAAAATGCCCTGGATGCCCCGCAGCACCAGGAGTTGGTTCGGGTGGGTGACCAGGGCCTGGGGCACGTGAATCAGCGCCGCGCCGATGACACAGGCGATCAGTATCTGGCGTTGACCGATGCGGTCGGCCAGGCGCCCCAGGAGCACCGCCGACACGCTGGAGGTGAACGCCGCCACCGACATCACCGCCCCCGCGATGGTGCTCAGGTTCGGCACGTCGCCCACCAGGTCGCGGATGTACAGCGACAACACCGGGCTGAGCACGGCGATGGCAAAGCTATTGGCTGCCAGGGTGGCCACCAGCACCATCACGTTGCGATCGGCGATGGCCGCCAACATCCCGCCTTTGAGCCGCGAGGGCGAAGGAGTGGCGGGCTTGGCAACGGGGGCCGGCCGGGGCGCCCGCTCGCGCACCAGGGTGATGATGGTGATCAGCGAAACGAGCATCAGGCAGGCGGACATAAAGAACACGTTCCGGTAGCCCAGAGCGTCGGCCGCCGCCCCGCCCAGGAGCGGGCCGATCGACTGCCCGACGAACTGGGAGGTCTGCATGATCCCCAGGCTGCGGCCCAGGTACTCCTCGGGGGTCTCGGTGGCCACCAACGTGACCGCAGCGGCGACGGTGCCCGAGAACATCCCCTGGATGACGCGGACGATCACCAACTGCATGGGCGACTGGGCGATGCCCATCAGAAAGGCAAAGAGGCAGCCGGCCCCGGTGGCGCGGATCAGCATCATCCGTCGGCCGTGGCGGTCGGCCAGGGTGCCCCAGATCGGGGAGGCGATCATCATGGCGATCGCCGAGCCGCTGTTAAAGGCCGCCATCCAGCCCATGGCCTCAGTGTACGACGGCACCCCCAGGTCCATCATATAGTACGCCACAAAGGGATGAAAGGCGGAAAAGCCGATCATCGTCACGAGTTGGGCAAAGGAGAGGACGATGAGATTGCGTTTCCAGTGCGGCATTACAGCATACCTCAATCAGGCCGGTGGGGCGCGTCGGGGGAGGCGGGCCCGTGGGGAGCGCGGGGCCAGCATACTCTAGATCGGTGGGCCTGCCAAGCGCGGCGGCGTCGACCTACTCCTCGCGGCGCACGTAGAGGTGCACGCGCCCGGCGCTCCCGGCGATCTCTTCCGGCCCCGCGAACTCGGCCTCCCGGGCGCGCTCCAGGATCGCTCCGCTCACCCGGTTAAAGGGATCCTCCGGGTCGGGAAAGTGCGAGGGGGCGGCGGTGATCAGGTAGCGGGGGTTCAGCGCCAGGAGGTCGGTCCAGGCGCGCTCGGGGTCGGCCTCGGCAAAGCCCAGGGGCCGGTAGCCGCAGGTGACGCCCTCCCCGAGGCGCCGCTTGGCGGCATAGTAGGTGAGGGTGTTGTGGTTCAGCCACGCGAGGTCCACCCCCACCACGTTGTTGCGCCAGACGTCGGCCTCTGTGCTGCACGTGCGGGAGATGATGGCGTTCATCATGGCGTCATCGGCGTCATCGCGGTGGGCGGGGATCAGCCAGGGCGTGGCCTGGGCCGACCGTGGCAGCACTCCCAGCGCCTGCCCGTACGTGACGCCCCCCTGGTAGAGAAAGAGCGCCACACAGAGCAGCGTCACGGGGCGTAGGCGCACCTGCAATAGTGCCCAGGCCAGTAGCACGCCGACATGGGGCACCAGCGGCAGGAGGAAGCGGTTCTCGCGGTTGGGGCTGGTGGCGAACACCGCCAGGGCCCCCAGGATCTGAAGCACCGCGACGATGGCCAGGAGGGTGGGATGATCCCATCCCTCCCCGCCCCGCCGGCGCCGGACGATGCGCAGCGCCACCGCGCCCAACAGCAGGATGCCCAATACCGCAAGTACCTCGGGGAGGAACAGGGCCTTTTGGGCGGCGCGCAGCCAGTAGGCGTAGGAGCCCCAGAGGGTGTCGTACCAGCCGAACATCTCGGCGATCGGCCCGGAGGAGGAGAGCGCCACGTGCCCGGTGACGTGGCCCCAGTTCATTACGTACCATCCCGTCGTCGCCAGGCCCGCCACCAGCCCCGCCGCCAGGGGCATTGCCACCGTGGGCTCTCGCCAGGAGGCCCGCTCCGCGCCGGCTCCAGGCCGCCAGGCGTAGGCCAGACCGACCAGCCCGGGCCCCAGGCAGTACAGCGGCGAGGAGGCCTTGGCGAGCATGGCCAGGACGGTGGCAGCCAGGAGGTGGCTCAGGATCCGCGCCCGCCCCCAATGAGGGGCCCGCGCTGCGACGAGGACGAACCAGGCCACGGAGAGCGCCTGCAGCGGCTCGGCAAAGTACTGGTGCGAGAGGCCGATGAACAGCGGTCCCGCCGCCACCCCCACTACGACGGCCGCCGCGATCCCTGCACTTCGGGTGAGGGCCAGGATCGCGCGGCCCACGAGGACCAGGGTGAGCGCCTGGGTGACGAGGATGGAGGCCAACAGCCCGTCGTCCACGGAGCCCAACGCCTGCCCCAGGGGCACGAACGCCTGCCCGAACCAGGCGATGCCCGGCGGCTTTTGGCCAAAGGCACTGCCCATCAGCCGTGGCCACCAAGCGGAATCGTGCACGAGATGGTAGTATAGCTCCACCGAGACCTCGCCGTACCAGGCGGGGTCCCAGGGCCAGGCCTGCCGGTCCTGGGCGATCCAGACAGCACTGGGCAGGAGGAGGAACACGGCCAACACACCCAGAAGTAAGCCACGACGCGCGGCAACCAGGTGCTCCATCCGCGTCATCAAGGACGCTTCCCCGGCGGCAGCCACTCCATCGGCACGCACCGGCCTGCCCCCTCCCGCATCCGTTCCCGCCGCATTCCCGGCACCCGCACCAGACATTGCGCAGCCTGTCTTCCGCATGCTACACGAACTTGATCCGCGAGGCGGCGAATGCCACCATCCGCAGGAGGAGCCAGCCGTGGCGCCAGCGATCGATGTTCGTGGTGCCGTAGGTGCGCTCCCGGTAGCGGATCGGCAGGTCGATGACTCGCAAACCCATCTTGGCCGCACCGAACAGCAGGTCGAAATCGCCAAAGGGATCGAAATCGCCAAAGTAGGCGCGGTTGTCCGCCAGCCGCTCATAGTCCTTGCGCCACAGCACCTTGGTGCCGCAGAGGGTGTCTTTGATCGATTGCCCCAGGAGCCAAGAGAAGGCCAGACTGAAGAACTTGTTGCCCAGGAGGTTCCAGAAGCGCATCGCCTCCCGCTCCATCGGGTAGACGAGCCGCACGCCGTTGATGAACTCCCCCTTGCCCATGCGCAGCGCCTCGTAGAAGCGGGGCAGGTCCTCCGGTGGCACGGTGAGATCCGCGTCCAGGATCATCAGGACGTCACCCCGGGCGGCGGCGAACCCCGCCCGCACGGCGTCCCCCTTGCCCACGCCCGTCTGCCGCAAGAGTTGGCAGCGGCGCTCCGGGTGGGCGGCGACGGCCTCCTCGATCGCCTCGTAGGTGTTGTCGCGGGAGTGTCCCTCGACGAACACCATCTCGGTCCCCGCCCCCATCTCCGGCACCCGGGCAAAGATCTGGGGGACGTTGCCCGCCTCGTTGCGCGCCGCGATGACGACGGAGACGAGCGGCTCCTCGGCCGCCGGAGGTTCCGCGGGCAGGGGGCGAGCGAGGAGAAAGTTGGAGAGGGCCAGGTGCCGGAAGGGCCACAGGCGCGCCAGGTAGCGGTTGCAGAGGCGGTCGATGAGGGGAGTGGCCACCGGCCACACCACCTCTTGCCAGTGGCGGATCACCTCAAAGCCCGTGAGGTGTAGGAGATTGGCCAGGTCCTCGGCGGTCAGCCAGTTCTGGTACAGGACGGGCTGGGCCAGGCCCAACCGCTCGGCGAGGGCCAGGGCGGGCTCCCACAGGCGACTGTAGGTGTTCAGCACGATCCGCGCACCCGGCGCCGCGAGGGCGCGCACCTGTTCCAGGACCTCCTGCACGTCCCACAGGTCGTTCACCAGGTCGGAGAGGACGATGACGTCGTAGGAGCCCTCCAAGAGGTCACCCAGGGCATGGACGTCGCCGAGAACGAAGCGCAGCTCCGGGTGGCGCTCCCGTGCCTGAGCGATCGTCGCCGGGGAGAAATCGACCCCTACCCCCTCGGCGGGATCCAGCGCCGCGAGGAGGTCGCCCCGCCCGCAGCCCAACTCCAGCACCCGCTGCCCCGGAGCCACGAGATACCGGTACACCTCGGCTAGCCGCCGGTGATAGTAGCGTGCCGCCCGGGAGGGGCCGTCGCTCCGCGCCGCGAGGTCCTCCCAGTGGGCGATGCGGGCCTGGCGGTAGCGATCGCGGGCTGGGTCGCCGGACGGTGCGCCTTCGGGCGGCAGGATGGCGGTGGGATTGGGAGTGTGAAGTGTCAAGTCGGCCATGGCATCTCCTCCGGCGGCGTGTGGGCGATACCCTATCACGCCCCGCGATGGCGGTCAACGGACGTGCGATGTGACTGGCTGCTGCGTCTACCACCAGTCCTTCCGCGAGCGGGGATCCATAAAGGTGCCCGCGTCGCGGATGGCCACCCCGATCTCGGCATCCGCCGCCACGCCCACCGCCTGGCCCGCACGGAGCGCCGGCAGCGATCCCCGGCCCGCGGCGTCCGCAGCGCGGTAGGTGGCCAGCAGCGCCGGGTGCACGTCGAGGCCCTCGATGTGCAGGGTGTATCCGGTGACGACGTTGTCCTCCCGGGTGTACTTGAGCGTGAGCCGGTGCGGCGCCGCGTACAGCACCAGGGCCTGGTAGCCAGAGCCGATGTCGTACCCCGAGGGCGGGAGGTGCAGCGCCTCTCCCCGGGTCGCCTGGAGAGCGATGAGGGTCACCGGGGGGCTGGCGATGGGCGCGCCCGGCGCGTCGCCGCTCCAGTCCCACGCGTACACCCGGTAGACCCCGCGGATCTGGGGGGTGCGAGGCGGGGAGAAGAGGCCCGTCAGCCGGGGCGCATGATCGTCCGTCGCGCCGCCATAGTCGACCAGCGAGCGTGCGGCGTCCGTCGGCGCATAGCCACGCAGGGCCAGGTTGAGGTCCGGGTGCTCCTCCGCGGGTCGGTCAGTCGGCGCCGAGAACACCGGGAGCGTCTCGTACCTCACCGGGGGCTGGCCCGGCGAGGTCAGCCGGCGCATGACCAGGGGGAGATAGACCCGGGCAGCAGGCGCCGCGGCCCGCCCGGCCGCCCACACCGTGCCGGTGTGGGCGGCCACAAACACCAGTACTACCGTGAGTAGACGACGCACCGATAGCTCTTTCCCGGGCCGAGACGCGTCGGGGGCGGCTAGGCCGCCGCCTCGCGCTGGCCGCGGCCGTCCATCAGGGTGGAACCCAGCAGCCCGACCACCAGGATGGCCCCGGCCGTCACCCCGAACATCGGGCGCAGGCCGATGCCATCGGCCAGGACGCCGCCCAGCCAGGGGCCGGCGAACATGCCAATGGCGTAGACCGACTGGTGCAGACCCATGGCGCTGGAGCGCTGGGCGTCGTCGACGTAGCGGATCGAGAGGCCCATCAGCACCGGGTAGGCAAAGCCCTGGGAGATGCCGATGGCCATCTGCGCGGCCCACAGGGCGACCATGGTCGAGGAGAGCGCCGCGCCCGCCAGACCGGCCGCCATTAGCACAAAGCTGATGTACACCAGCGTCCGCGCCCCCACCCGGTCGCTCAGGGCCGATGCGCCAAGGTTTGAGGCGGTGTAGACCAGCAGGTTGAAGGAGAGCATCAGGCTGACGGTGACATCCGACGCGCCAAGGCCGGCTGCCAGGAGCGGAATGTATGTAAAGGTGGCCATCCAGTTGCCGTACTGGGCCACCGTGCTGAGGAGCGAGGGCAACAGCACGTCCTTGCGGGTGATCAACCGCCCGAGGGCCGAGAACGAGGGCTGCTTGGGCGGGCGACGCTCCTCGCGGGCGGGAAGCAGTGCCAGGATGGCCAGCACTGCCGCCGTCGCCGCGCCAAAGTACGCCAGGGGATAGCCTGCAAACGGCCCGCCGCCCCAGATGCGCTGCCCCCACTGGTTCAGCGTACCCGTCACGCCGGTGGCCAGGACACGGCCCACCGAGCCGATGAACGTGAGGAGCGAGGAGGCCTTGACCGCATCCTCGGGGGGGAACAGGCTGCTAAAGGCCACCACCAGCGGCACCCAGGTGCCCGCGGCCAGGCCCGTGACGGCGCGACCCACGATGACGGCGTTGATGGAGCCCGCCGTCCCCACGAGGTAGGCGCCCAGGCCGGAGAGGGCAAAGCCCGCCAGGATAAAGACCTTGCGGCGGCCCAGCCAATCCGATACAATACCGAGCGGCAGCCTCACAAGGGCCTGCCAGAGCCCGTACATCGAGAGCGCGGTGCCCACCAGGGCCAGGCTGTCCGTCTTGCTCTCGGCATAGGCGGGCAACGTGGGCAGGTACAGGTACAGCGAAATCCAGTACAGGAACACCGCGACGGCATAGATGGCGATCGTGCGCCGCTGCGCTGTGGCGCCCGTTCGGGCCTCGGTCTTGGCCGCTATCTCTGCTTTCATGCACTCACCCCTCTCCACACGCACCATCTACCACCTGCGAACTACCATCCAGTGTTGCCCGATCTAGCCGTCGTCGGGTTCGTCCCGGTCGTGCTCGTCGTCCGTGTCGTCGCGCCCGAGGCCCCGCCACTTGAGGATCACGAGCAGCACGACGCCGGCGGGCACGATCCAGATCCAGGGGCCGGCGTCGAGCCAGAGCGCAGCGATGGCGGCCAACGTCAGGGTCAGGCCGCCGCGCAGGATCAGTTCACGTACCAAACCGGGCTCGCTCATCGGGACCTTTCCACCCATTCCGTTGGGGCCACCAAGCCCGCATTATACCACCCACCGCGGGTTGGGGGGAACGCGCCGAATGGCGGGGCCGAACTGCGAAACCGTTCCGCAACGAAGGACCATCCAAGGAGGAACCATGAGTGACGGCAACGCCACCGGCGCCGGGCACCCCGACCCGGCCCAGCGCAAGGAAGAGCTCAAGCGCCTGATCCTCGATCTCCATCGGGGGGGCAACGTCGACGAGATCCGCCAGCGCTTTGGCCGGATGCTCGGCCAGGTGAGCGCCGAGGAGATCGCCCAGATGGAGCAGGAGCTCATCGCCGAGGGCCTCCCCGCCGAGGAGGTGCGGGAGCTGTGCGACGTGCACGTGTCGGTGTTCCAGCAGTCGCTCGAGACCGAGGAGGGTCAGGAACTGCCCCCCGGCCACCCGGTGCACACCTTCAAGTACGAGAACTTTGCCGTGGGCCAGATGCTGGAGCTCATGCAGGAGGCCATGGCCCAGCTCCCCGACCCCGACGCCTTCCGCCGTGCCCGCACCTTTGGCGAACAGCTCTCCGAGGTGGACACCATCTACCGTCGCAAGGAGAACCTCCTCTTCCCCTTCCTGGAAAAGCACGGCGTCGGCGGCCCCTCCTCGGTGATGTGGGGCATCCACGACGACATCCGCGGGCAGATCAAGCAGCTGCGCCAGGCACTCCTGGAGGGCGAGGCGTCCCGGGCCCAAGAACTCTTTGCCCGGGCGGACGAGGCCATCCGCAGCATGTTCTACAAGGAGGAGCACATCCTCTATCCGACGGCGCTCAAGATGCTCAGCGAGTCAGAGTGGGTGGCCATCCGCGACCAGTCGGACGAGATCGGCTACTGCATCATCATCCCCGGCGACGCGTGGCAGCCCGCGGCAGCGCCGGCGGCGCTCCCCGGCGCGGTCGCCTACGAGCACGCGCCGACGGGCGAGCTGGAGCTCGATACCGGCGCCCTGACCCCCGAGCAGATCCGGATGCTCTTCAATCACCTGCCGGTGGACGTCACCTACGTCGACGAGAACGACACGGTGCGCTTTTACTCCGAGAGCGCTTTGGGGCGCATCTTTGTCCGCACGCCGGCGGTGATCGGCCGGCGCGTGCAGAACTGCCACCCCCCGCACTCGGTCCATGTGGTGAACCGGATTTTGGAGGAGTTTCGCGCCGG
>JAAZBQ010000492.1 GCA_012513725.1 Chloroflexota bacterium | reverse complement strand
GGAGGTCGTGCAGGAGCGCAGTGTTGGTGGGCATAGCGCCTCCGGGTACTCGAGGGCAACGCGTGATGAGGTATCGGGGTCTGCTGCCACCGGGACTATACCGCCCCGGCAGCCGCAGGGCAAGGCGGCGGTGGCGGGCGCATCTCGCACCGCTTGAGCGGTCGTCGCCCACGCGCTATGATGCGCCCGCAGACCACTTGACGCACAGGAGCATACCCATGGCCACCCCGTTTCGCCTCGAAGAGACCTCAATTGCTGATCTGCAGGCCGCCATGACCGCCGGTGAGACGACGGCCCTGGAGATCACCCGCGGATACCTGGCCCGGATCGAGGCTCTGGACCGCTCGGGCCCCACGCTGCGCGCCGTCCTGGAGACCAACCCCGACGCGGAGGCAATCGCCCAGGCCCTGGATGACGAGCGCCGGGCGGGTCACGTCCGTGGGCCGCTCCACGGCATCCCGATCCTGCTCAAGGACAACATCGACACGGCGGACCGCACCATGACCACGGCGGGTTCTTTGGCACTGGCCGGGCCGGCGCCCGAGCAGGACGCCACCATCGCGGCGCGCCTCCGCGAGGCGGGGGCGGTGCTCCTGGGCAAGTGCAACCTGTCGGAATGGGCCAACATGCGCTCCACGCACTCTTCCAGCGGCTGGAGCGGCCGCGGGGGCCAATGCCGGAACCCATACGTGCTGGATCGCACCCCCTCGGGATCCTCGAGCGGTTCCGCGGCGGCGGTGGCGGCCTCCCTCTGCGCCGGCGCCCTGGGCACCGAGACCGACGGCTCCATCGTCTCTCCCGCGAACGCCTGCGGCGTGGTGGGCATCAAGCCGACCGTGGGGCTCAGCAGCCGCGCCGGGGTGATCCCAATCGCCCACTCCCAGGACACCGTCGGCCCCTTTGGGCGGTCCGTGGCCGACGCTGCCGCCCTCCTCGGCGTGCTGACCGGCGCGGACCCCCGCGATCCGGCCACCGGCGCCTCTCGGGGGCGGGTGCTGGCCGACTATACCATCTGCCTCTCGACCGAGGGGCTGCGGGGAACGCGCCTCGGCGTGGTGCGCAACCTGGGCTTTGGCGAGAGCCCCAAGGTGGACGCAGTGATGGAGCGGGCGCTGCAAGCCCTCCGCGACGCGGGCGCGCACCTCGTCGATGTCGAGTTCCCCGAGAACCAAGATGCCGCTGGCGAGGCGGAGTTGACGGTCCTCACCTACGAGTTCAAGGCCGACCTGAACGCCTACCTGGCCACACGCAACGATACTGCGCTCACCCGGGAGGGGTTCGAGCCGACGATGGCCGGCCTCATCGCCTACAACGAGGCCCACCGGGACGAGGAGATGCCCTTCTTTGGTCAGGAGTACCTGCACGCGGCGGAGGCCTGCGGCGCGCTGGACGACCCCGCCTACCTGGAAGCGCTGGAGACGAGCAAGCGGCTATCGGGGCGCGAGGGGATCGATGCGGTGCTACGCGGGGCGAACGTCGACGCCCTGGTGGCGCCCACCGGTGGGCCCGCGCGGCCGATCGACCTGGTGAACGGCGACGCCCACGGGTTCGGTACCTGCGGCCCCGCCGCGCGGGCGGGCTATCCCCTGATCAGCGTGCCGGCCGGGGAGGTCGAGGGGCTGCCGGTCGGGCTCACCTTCATGGGGCGCGCCTGGTCCGAGGCCACCCTCGTGCGCCTGGCCTACGCATTCGAGCGCGCCACCCAGGCGCGGCGTCCGCCGGCGTACCTGCCGACATTGCCCCTGTAGCCCTAGCCGGGGGCGGCGAAACGGCGGACGCCGCCCCCGCAAGATAGAGCGCCGCGTCCGTTGGACGCGGCGGCGCACACCGTGTATACTGTCCCCGGCGCCGAGTGCCACCTCTGTAAGGGACAGACGAGAGGGGCACCGGCTTTTTCTATGCCTGGGCGCCATCAGGTGCCCGGAGAGCGCGGGAGTAGCACGATGAACCACGCCGTCAAGGGGATGCTGGTGCTGGAGGACGGGAGCGTCTTTACCGGGCGCTCGATGGGCGCGGCGGGCGAGTTCGTCGGCGAGGTGGTGTTCAACACCAGCATGACCGGCTACCAGGAGATCCTGACCGACCCCTCCTACCGGGGGCAGATGGTGACCTTTACCTGCCCGCACATCGGCAACGTGGGGGTGAACGCCGAGGACAACGAGTCCGCCCGCCCCCAGGTGCGCGCGCTCCTGGCCCGCCAGATCAGCGGTACGCCCAGCAACTGGCGCGCCGAGCGCCCCCTCCCCGATTGGCTTGACGAGCACGGCATTCCCGCGCTCTCGGGCGTGGATACCCGCGCCCTGACCCTGACCTTGCGCGACCGCGGGGTGATGCGGGGTGCACTCTCCACCGTGGACCCCGACCCCAGTCGGCTGGCGGCCCTGGCCCGGGCCGCGGCGGACATGTCCACCCTGCGTCCCGTCGAGGAGGTCGCCGTCGCCGCGCCGATGGCCTGGGACCAGGGGCTCGCTGGGGCAGCCGCGGGCGCGGGCGATCCGCCGGCGCCGCACGTGGTGGTGGTCGATTGCGGCACCAAGCACCACATCCTCCGGCACCTGGCCGCCCTGGGCGCCCGGGTGACGGTGGCGCCGCCCCACCTCACCGCCGCGGAGATCCTGGCCCTCGCGCCGGACGGCGTCTTGGTGGGCAATGGGCCGGGCGACCCGCAGCAGGTATCCACGGCGATCGCGGCTGTCCGCGGGCTGATGGGGCGCGTGCCGCTCTTTGGCATCTGCCTGGGCCACCAGATCATCGGCCTGGCGGCGGGGGCGCGCACGTTCAAGCTCCCGTTCGGCCACCATGGCGGCAACCATCCCGTGATGAACCTGGACACGGGCAGGGTGGAGATCACCGCCCAGAACCACAACTATTGCGTCGACGCGGACTCCCTCGCCGGGCTCCCCCTGGAGCCCACGCGGGTCAGCCTGTTCGACGAGACGATTGAGGGCCTGCGCCACACCGAATGGCCGGTGTGGAGCGTGCAGTACCATCCGGAGGCCTCCCCCGGCCCCCACGACGCGCTGCACGAACTCGAGCAGTTCGTGCAAGCCGCACGACACGAGGCCGCGGTGCGGCACAGGTCGGGCGCCACGACACCGTATCGGCAGGATGGCGACGTGTCGTAGGGGTGGCTGCGGGCCGAGTCCGCTCGGCCCCGGTTCACCCGCAGAGCCCTGAGGTCTACCATGCCCAAGAGAACCGACCTGCACTCCGTAATGATCATCGGCTCCGGCCCCATCGTGATCGGCCAGGCCTGCGAGTTCGACTACTCCGGCACCCAGGCCTGCAAGGCCCTCCGGGAGGAGGGCTACCGCACCGTGCTGGTGAACTCGAATCCCGCCACCATCATG
>JAAZBQ010000056.1 GCA_012513725.1 Chloroflexota bacterium | reverse complement strand
ATGCAGGTCTCGGGGTTCGTGTTATAGATGCCCGAGCCGTACTGCTCCAGGCCGGCCTTGGAGAGCGGGCAAGAGTAGACCATCATCCCCGGAAGGTACGGCGTGGGGGCATACGTCTCGAACACCACATCGTACGGGGTCTCGCCGACACGTACCCCGAGCTCCTCGAGGGGCAGCTCGCCGGCGGCGCACTCGGCCATGTTCTTGATGGCGGCCTGCCAGTACCAGATAAAGTCGTAGGCGTGGTCAGGGTCCGCCATGTAGCGGAAGGTGGCCACAAAGTCCTCGGCGGTGACCTCGTTGCCATCCGACCACATGAGGCCCGGCGTCAGGTGGAACGTCCACGAGAGGCCGTCGTCGGCCACTTCCCACGACTGGGCCATCCCGGGTACCACGTTCAGGTTGTTGTCCAGCCGGGCCAGGGGTTCGGAGAAAAAGTCGTTCACCGCCCCGGGCCGCGAGTAAAGGTTCTCGGCGAGGTCCATCGAGGCAAAGGACCCGGCCTCTTGCAGGCGGACGATGTACTGGTGCTCTTTGGGCGCCGCATCCTCCGGGTACGGCACGCCGAAATCGCTGACCTCCTGGGCCCCGGTAGGCTCCGCGGCGCCGGGCTCCCCGGCCGGTGCTGCGGGGGGCTCTCCAGCGGGCGTCTCGGTGACGGGCACACAGCCTCCCAGGAGGGGCGAGGCCACGGCCGCGCCGAGCAGGGCGCCGCTGCCGATCAAAAACCGACGCCTGTTCATCCGATGCTTCTGCTGCGACTCTGTCATCTGGACCTCCTGTGCTCGATGTAGGCGACTCCGACCGGACTCTACCTCGAGATGTGCCATGCGCCTCCTCTCCTGACGACCAACAGCAATGCGGGGGCGGGAGGGTGTGCTCACATGTAGGGGTCGAAAGCGTCCCGGAGCCCATCACCGACGAACGTAAACGCCAGCATCGTGAGGGCGATGAGCACCGTCGGCACCACGGCCAAGTGCCAGTAGGTGCTGAGGTACTGCTGGCTGTCGGCCACCATCTTGCCCCACGATGGCACCGGATCGTTGATCCCCAGGCCTAGAAAGGACAACCCCGCCTCGCTAAAGATGGCGCCGGGCACCGCCGTCATCATGCTGACGATCAGCGGGCCGGCCGCATTCGGGAGGATGTGGTGGACCATCATGCGCCACGAAGTGGCGCCCAGGGCGCGCGCCGAGGTGACGTACTCGCGCTCCTTGTACTGCATGAACTGCGCCCGGGCAAAGCGCGCGATGCCGGCCCAGGCCGTCACGGTCATGAACAGGATCAGTTTCTCGATGCCCGCGCCCCACACGGTGATGAGCAGGATGGCCACTAGGATGCCGGGCAGCGCGGTGAGGATCTCGATCACCCGCAGCAGGACGAAATCGAACCCGCCCCGCCGCCAGCCGGCGTACGCCCCGAGGGGGACGCCAATCAGCGTGGAGAGGAGGGGCACGCTGAACCCCACCACCATCGAGGTGCGCGCGCCGTGGAGAACGCGGGTGAGGAAATCGCGCCCGATGCCGTCGGTGCCCAGGAGGTGGGTTTCAGATGGGCGCCGCAGCACCTCGGAAAAGTTGGCCACATCCCGCGGATAGGGCGAGAGGACGTCGGCCAGGATGGCGCACAGGACGATGAGGCTGGCGATGATCAGGCCGGAGACGGCCAGCGGGTTCGCAAAGAACCGTCGCACCGCCTCCTGCCAGATGCTGGGTGCCTGCTCGATGCTCAGATCGCTCCAGGCCCTGGCAGAGGCCTCCTGCTCGCTCAGCCCGTTTCCCCGTCCGTTCGCGGCGTGCGGTTGTTCCGTCATGGTTCCACCTACTCGGCCGTCAGCCGGACCCGCGGGTCGATGGCCGTGTACAGCAGGTCGGTGATCAGGTAGGTCATGCCCCACAAGACAGCGGCCAGCATCATGAGCGCCATGATCATGGGATAGTCACGGTTCATGGCGCTGGTGGTGAAAAAGCGGCCCAGCCCGGGCACGGCAAAGGCGGCCTCGATAAAGATGGAGCCCGTGAGGAGGTTGGGGATCATGGGCAATAGGACGGTGATCATCGGGATGAGCGAGTTCTTGATCACGTACCGCCACAGGACCAACCGGCTCGGGATGCCGCGCACCGTCGCCAGTCGCACGTAATCGGAGCGGATGACCTCCAGGGTGTTCGTGCGGGTGGTCCGGGCCACGGCGGCCAGCGGCCCCACCGAATAGGCGATCACGGGCATGATCAGGTGCTTGGGCTCTCCCCATCCGCCGGTGGGTAGCCACCCCAGCCGGATGGTGAACAGCAGTACCAACCACACGGCAATAACAAAGTTGGGCACCGTCATACCCAGCATGGACAAAAAGCGCACGAGGTTGTCCACCCAGGTGTTCTGCTTGAGCGCCGACACGGCGCCCAGCACCAAGCCGATGGCAAAGGAGATGAGCACCGTGGGGATGCCGATGGCGACCGTGATGGGCCAGGTGCGCGCGATGACGCGGACGACGGTCTCGGTGGGGCTCTGAAAGGGGATGCCAAAATCGCCGCGCAGCATGGCGCCCAGCCAGCGCAGGTACTGCTCGTGGACCGGGCGGTCCAGGCCGTACTTGCGCATGATGTTCTCCATGGCAAAGTCGGGCAGGGGCTGCTTTTCGCCCAGGGAGAATGGCCCGCCGGGCACCGAGTGCATCAGCCAGAAGGTGAGCACCGACACGACGAGCATGGAGAACAGGAGGCTCAAGAGCCTACCGGCGATGCACCGGACCATCGGTCGCTCCTCTGCGGTGAGGGGGCGCGACCACCAGGTACGGCGGAAAGAGGTCTCAGCGTCCTGGAGATCGGGGCCCTGCGGCATCCGCGGCCTGATGGAGACGACTATATCGGCTGGTGCTCCGCCTGTCAAGCACGGGTTGGTGACAACCGCCCGGGAAACCGCTACACTCCCCACACCTGACCCCGGTAGCCGATGGGAGTGACACCATGAACAACCTGCGGGTCGCCGCCGTGCAGTTCGAGCACGCCCCCGGCGACTTGGACGCCAACCTCGCCACGATCGAGTCGTTTGTGGAGCAGGCTGCCGCCCGCAACGTGCAACTGGTCCTGTTTCCCGAGTGCTGCATCAGCGGGTACTGGCACCTGCGGCACCTCGACCGCCCCGCGCTGGAGGCGCTGGCCGAGCCCGTCTTTGCGGGGCCCTCGTGCCAGAGGCTCCTGGCGCTGGCACGCGACCACGGCCTAGCGGTCGGCGCGGGCCTCGTGGAGGCCGGCCCCGACGGTCGCCTGCACAACACCTACGTCGTCGCCCTGCCCGACGGCGCCTGCCACCGCCACCGCAAGATCCACACGTTCATCAGCGAGCACATGACCTCGGGCGACGAGTACACCGTCTTTGACACGCCCTTTGGCTGGCGCTTTGGCGTGCTGACGTGTTATGACAACAACATCGGGGAGAACGTGCGCATCACGGCCCTCCAGGGAGCCGAGTTGCTCCTGGCCCCCCATCAGACGGGCGGCTGCCGCTCATCGAACCCCCACACCATGGGGCTCGTGGATCGCGCCCTGTGGGACAATCGCCTCGCCGACCCGGAGGCCATCGAGCGCGAGCTGCGCGGCCCCAAGGGCCGGGAGTGGCTCCTGCGCTGGCTCCCCGCGCGCGCCCACGACAATGGCATGTTCCTGGTCTTTTCCAACGGCGTCGGGGTGGATGACGACGAGATTCGCACGGGCAACGCCATGATCCTGGACCCCTACGGCCGCATCCTGGCGGAGACCTGGCAGGCCGGGAACGACATGGTGATCGCCGACCTGGACCGCTCGCTCCTGGAACGCTCCACCGGCCGGCGCTGGATCCGCACGCGCCGCCCCGAGCTCTACGGTCCCCTGACCGTCGCCACCGGCCAGGAGGAGGACACCCGCAGGATGCGGTTCGACAAAAAGGGGATCTGACCGAAGATGGTGCCTCAACACGAACTCCACGAATGGACGAATGGCGCGCATGTGATGACATGCGGAGCACAGCGATCCAACAGGGGATACTCGCCTGTAGACATCAAGAGGGGCGCGCCCTGATGGCGACGGGCCTTCCGCGTGCTGCCACACGTTGCCCTGAATCGCGGTGTTGACGCCGCGATCTGACCATCCGCTGGCGGCACGTTCATCTGCATCTTGTGGCGCTCGTGAGTTCGTGGGATTCGTGTTGCGGGAAAACAGCCACAAAGGAGGCCACGCACATGCAATGGGAACAGCTCACTGCGCCCGAGTTCTCCAACGCCGTCCGTGATACGGGGGTCTGTATCCTGCCGCTGGGGGTCCTGGAGCGGCACAGCGACCACCTGCCCTTGGGGACCGATTTTCTGAACGCCCACCGCATCGCTTCCCTGGCCGCCGAGCGAGAGGCGGCGGTGGTCTTTCCGCCGTTCTACTTTGGCCAGATCTATGAGGCGCGCTGCTTTCCCGGCGCGCTGACCATCCGCCCCACCCTGCTCGTGGAGCTCCTCCAGGCCGTGTTGGACGAGATCGGCCGGAACGGTTTTCGGAAGGTGATCCTGTACAACGGCCACGGCGGAAACAACGCCCTGGTGCGCTTTCTCGTCCAGTGCGCCCTGTGGGATGAAAAGCCGTATACGCTCTACCTGCCGACGGCCGCCGTCAGCAAGGACCGGCGCGAGGCGTACGACGCGCTCCGCGAGACGCACTGTGGCGGCCACGCGTGAGGACGAGACCAGCGTCACCCTGGGCAACTTCCCGGGCCTGGTGCGCATGGACGCCGTCCCCGACGAGCCCGCCCGGCCCCGCGGGCGCCT
>JAAZBQ010000007.1 GCA_012513725.1 Chloroflexota bacterium | reverse complement strand
GATTTCGACGATCCCGACATCGCCAAGGTGGTGGACCTCGACGAGGTCTCGCGGATGCAGCAGGTCCACGATGACGCCTTTGCCACCCTCGAAGAGGTGCCCGAATCCGCCGTGACCCTCACCATGCCGACCCTGATGTCGGCCGGGGCGGTGTACTGCATCGTGCCGGGGCCCTCCAAGGCGGAGGCCGTGCGCCGCACGCTCGAGGAGGCGATCGACGAAGAGTGCCCGGCCACCGTCATGCGCCGCCACGCGAACGCCATCCTGTACCTCGATCGCGACTCTGCCGCCCGCATCCCGGCGCCGGCCGCCGGGGCGTAGGGGCGGCCCGCCTCCCGACAGGTTCTACGGGGCGTTCCCCGCATGCCGGGGGGCGCCCCGCGCCATCGCCTACTCCCTCTCCCGCAGGCTCCTGCCCGTGTGCGAGCCCGCCGTGGCGGCGATCGCCTCCGGCGGGCCCTCGGCGATCACCCGGCCACCCGCGGCGCCGCCCTCTGGCCCCAGGTCGATGACCCAGTCCGCCACCCGGATCAGGTCCAGGTTGTGTTCCACCACCATCACCGTGTTGCCGGCCTCCACCAGGCGCTGCAGGACCCCCAACAGCCGGGCGACGTCCGCCAGGTGTAGGCCGGTGGTGGGCTCGTCGAGGAGGTACAGGGTGCGGCCCCTGGCCCGGCGCCCCAACTCCCGCGCGAGTTTCACCCGCTGGGCCTCGCCGCCCGAGAGGGTGGTGGCCGGCTGCCCCAGCGGCAGGTAGCCCAGGCCGACGTCCGCCAGCACCTGGAGGCGCGAGCGGGCGGCGCCCACATCCTGAAAGAGGGCCAGCGCCTCCTCGACGGTCATGTCCAGCACCTGGGAGATGTCGTGGTCCCGGTAGCGGACGGCCAGGGTCTCCCGGGTAAAGCGCCGCCCGCGGCAGGTCGGGCAGCGTACCTCCACGTCGGGCATAAAGTGCATGTTCACCGTCAGCACGCCGGCGCCCTGGCAGCGCTCGCAGCGCCCGCCCGGGACGTTGAACGAAAAGTGCCGCGCGGCGAGCCCCCGCTCCTGCGCCTCGGGGGTGGCGGCAAAGGCGTGGCGGATCGGGGTGAACGCCTCGGAATAGGTCGCCACATTGGAGCGCGGGATGCGCCCGATGGGGGCCTGTTCGATGGTGATGATCTTGTCCAGGTGCTCGAGGCCCTCGATCGCCGCGTGGGCGCCGGGGGCCGTGCCGGCGCCATACAGGCGCTGGCGCACGGCCCGGTCCAGGACGTCGAACACCAGCGTGGACTTGCCCGAGCCCGATACCCCCGTCACCGCGATGAACAGGCCCAGGGGAAAGCGCACGGTGACGTCCTGCAGGTTGTGCTCCCGGGCCCCGCGGATGACCAGGGCCTCCTCGCCCGGGATGCGGCGCGCGGCAGGCGCCGGGATCCGCGCCCGGCCGGCGAGATAGTCCCCCGTCAGCGAAGCGGAGTGCGCGGCGATATCGGCCGGGGCGCCGGAGGCCACCACCTGCCCGCCGTGCCGGCCCGCGCCGGGGCCAAAGTCGAT
>JAAZBQ010000491.1 GCA_012513725.1 Chloroflexota bacterium | reverse complement strand
GCCGTCAACAGCAACGCGCCGCAGGCCGCGATCTCGCGGCGGAGGTCCTCGGTGATCGGCAGGCAGAGCGGGCGCTTGTCGCGCAGGGCCAGGGAGAGTTGCGGGGCGCTGCCGATCGGCCGCCGGACGCCGGTGACGACGGCGTCGGGGCCTGGGCCGGAGTTGCAGCAGCCGCGCTGTGCGCCGAGGGCGAGGGTCTCGTCGTCATCGAGCAGGAGGATGGCCGACGACAGTTCCAGTTCGGCCAGTTGGCCCGTCACCGCGCCAAAGACATCGGCGGGCGCCAGGCCGGCCGACTGCACTACCTCGGCGGCGCGGTTCAGAGAGGCCATGGTCCGCTGGGCGCGCACTCGGTCGGTGACGTCGCTTGCGACGCCGTGCCAGCCCAGGCAGCGGTCCTCCTCCTCGGTGTAGAGGGGCGCCAGGGAGAGGTCCAGCCAGCGGTACTCGCCGGCCACATCGCGCATTCGCACGAGGGCGGTCTGAGGACCCGACGGCCCCTGCTTCAGGCGAGCGCAGAGTGTGGTCTGGTCGCTAGGGTGAAACAGCGTCGTCCAGCGTTCGGTCGAGAACGCGGCGACCTCGTGGGCTGCCAGGCCCAGGATGCCCATCGTGTTGCCCGCCACGTGAGACACGCGTCCGTCGAGGTCGACGGTAAAAACGATGTCGTGCAGGTTTTCGAGGAGCCCCAGGTGGCGTGCGCGCAGGTCGGCATGCTCGCGCTCCAGCTCCGCCAGGCGCGCGCGGAGTTCGGCGGAGGACTCGCCGGCCGCCGACCGCGCGCGGAGGCCGGGAGCCTCGTCGGAGGGCTCTTCCGTGGGCGGATTGTCGGGGGCTGGTCGGAACACTGGCTGCTATCCTTGCTGCGATGAACGGTAGGGACTAGACGTAGCGCCACCCGATCCGGCGGCTATGGTTGGGAAGCCTCGGCTGTCGAACCGCTCGCGGCCATCTCGTCCACACCGAGGACGTAGACGAGGTCTCCGGCCGGAAGATACTCCATTTCGCCCCAAGACGCGATGTCCAGATCGATGCGCGCCACGGTGCTGGTCTTGAGCGTCACCCAGCGCCCGGTCAGCATGCGAACCAGGTCCTCGAGGGCGGGATTGTGCCCGATCAGCATGGCGCTCCGCACCGCATCGGGAAGGCCCACCAGCGCGTCGCGGCAGGCAGCCACCCCTCCGCCGTACAGCCCCTCGTGGATTTCGGTGGAAACCTCAAAGGGCCAGACCTTGACCATCCGCTTGGCCGTCGCCCGAGCGCGCTTGGCGGGCGAGCAGACCAGCAGATCGGGCACCTCCTGGCGCCCGGCGAGGGCGCGCGCCATCTGGCGCGCCTCCCGCTTGCCACGCTTGGCCAACGGGCGGTCCACATCGGCCATACCCTCATCGTCGGGCCAGAGCGACTTGGCGTGGCGCATCGCCAGGAGCGTCCGCATGGTGCGCTCTCCTCCCGGTCGGCGACGGAGCATCGCCGACCGCTCCACTCTGCTTATTCTGGGTTGCGGTGGGCGAGGGCTGCCTCGATGGCCTGCTCGAGCGCCTCGAGCCCCCCGGGCACATCCTCGCCGATATCCACCCGCACCACTCGCCGCCCGACGTCGCGAAGGGCGTTCAGGTCACCGATGGCCTGGGCGCGCTTGAGCACGCCAAAAGAGTAGCCGCGTTCCGGAATCGGCAGGTCTCGGGCGTCGGAAGGGGTGATCTGCAGGAACAGCCCCGTGCCGGGCCCGCCCTTGTGAAGCTGCCCGGTGCTGTGCAGAAAGCGCGGCCCGAATCCGACGGTTACGGGAATGCGCAGCGCGCCGCGCAGGGCCGCGGCGATCCGCTCCAGGACGGCGGCGTGGGCGTCACGGCGCTCGACGTAGGCGAGCAGACCGGCATAGTCGCCCGGCTGGGCGCCCTCGAAAAAGGCCGCCAGGTAGCCGGCGACATCGTCGGCGCCGCTCGGCGGCCCGTAGAGGGCCAGGGCGCCATCCTCCAGGAGGGGCACCTCTTCCGAGAGGGTCTGCGTCTCCTCGTAGCGGTCCAGCGCCTGCTG
>JAAZBQ010000490.1 GCA_012513725.1 Chloroflexota bacterium | reverse complement strand
GAGGCCAGGGGAATGACACCTGCTTCCAGCCAGGGCCACTGCTTGACGCGATCCATCTGCATGACGGCCTCCGGAATGCGCTTCCGGCTGAACAGGCACATCGCGGGTCCGGCAAGGTTGCGGGAGGGAGGCTGGAAGGCAGGAGCCGATGGAGCGGCGGACCCGCGTGGCCCGCGTGGGCAGCGGGTCGGCGACCGTCGGGCAACGGGGAAGGAAGAGCGTGCGATGGCGGGCCCCGGACGGACGATCGCCTCCCGATAACCCCTCCATATCATGGCGGATGACCGGGCGCCTGCCGGCGCCCCGCCATCGTTCAGCCAAAGGCGTTCACTATGTTCATCAACCTTCCAGGCGCGCGGCGATGCGCTCCCAGGCACGGTTGGCATTGGTCACTTGCTCGGGCGTCGGCGGCTCGGGCGCATAGCGCGCCACCATATAGGCCTCCGTCAGCGTGGACACCGCCTGGTCCTCGCCGGGGAGCACGTCCTCGAGGCGACGCGCATAGGCCCGGGGCGTTACCTCGGGCGCTCGGGCGTGCCCCAAGGAGCTCATCCGCCGCAGCATGCTCTGGTACAGACGGCGTACCACGAGCCGGGGGTCCTCGCCACTGAGTGGCACAAAGGGCGAAATGGCCGGCTTGCGGCGCAGGCTGGCCAGGAAATCCCGCAACTGCTGGGTCAGCAGGTCGCCCGACAGCACCGACTCGCGCTCATCTGACGCGCGGGTGCCGTTGCGCTTCTTCCGGCGCCGATAGGCCATGTAGAAGAGCAGGGCGATGCCCACCACCAACACGGTGATCCCGATGATGCGCAGGGCCATCAGCAGGGCGGGCGAGATGCCAGCGGCCTCGGTGGGCTCGGGGAGCTCCATCTCCTCTTCGAGCCGCTCGGCCAGGCGCTCGGTGGCGTTCTCCCAGTTGTCGGCAACGCCGGCCTGCAGCCACTCGAGGAGGGGCCCCAGGGCCCAAAAGAAGACGTAGGCAAAGGCCAGCCAGATGTACGTGATCACCGTGCGGATGGCGATCCAGATCGGGCTGAGCAGCCGTAGGATCTCCTTGACCGATTCGGGCGAGAGGAGAACGGCCGCCGCCCAGCCGAGCACGATCACGCCGGCCACCACCAGCCCCACCACGGTGAGCCACTCCCGGCTGACGGGCGGCACGTGGGCGTCCTTGATCCGCTCGAGCGCCAGGGTCTGGTGGGCACTGATCAGCGCCAGAGCCAGGAGCGAGGAAAAGACGAACGCGACCACCGCCCCCCACACGTTGATGCCCGTCTGGTCCCACGCATCGCTGGAGCGCACGAGGAGCAGCAGGCCGAGCACCAGGACGCCGACGACAAAGGCCTGGAACAGCTCCGCATAGTCGTTCCAGGAAGCCGTCAGCCCTTTGCGCCAGATGAGGGCCGTGGCGATCACCACCACAAAGGTGGCCGGGAACGCGCTGCGAAAGTCGGTGAGGTTGGCAAAGAGGCGCGTCAGCCACCGGCCGAGGTGCGCGACGTCCAGCTGAAACAGGTACCCCAGCACGGCGAGGATGACCAGGAGGCCCACCCCCGCGCTGATGAGCGGCGCATCGGGATGCTCCTGCAGGGCGCTCTCCAGGGCGCTGGCCCCCAGGAGCAGCGCCAGGATCAGCCAGGCGGGAAAGGCCACGCCCCGCGGCACGACGAACACGTTGTTCAGCGCCAGGTGCAACAGCGGCACCAGCCACGCCACCCGCATCATCGCGGAGACCAGCGGGATCAGGCCCGACTCAAGCCACTGCCAGCGTCTGAAGTCGATGCCAAGCATCGGTCCCTCCCAGGTGGTAGCTGGCCAGCAGTTCGGGGACATCCGGCTCCTCGTCGCCCACGGTCAAGAGCAGGGCGCGGTGGCCGAGCCTCTCCAGCGCCAGGAGCGCCTCGAACAACCCCTCGGTGGGCACCGCGGTGACGGCCACGAGGGTGGAGCCAAAGGGCAGGCTGGGCTGCAGCTGGTAGATCATCTCTTCAAAGGGCAAGCCGCGAAAGGGCTCCAGCGCCGCCAGGGTGCTGAGGATTTGCGTGGCCTGATGGGAGTGGCGCCCGGGCCGGATCTGCATCCACATCTTGCCCCCCTCGCCGAGACCATTGGCGGCCAGGCCCACCATATAGCGCTCGCCGAGGGCGTGTACGGCCAGCGACGCGGCCGCGCTGATCACGTATTCGAGGAACTCGGGAACGTACTCGTAGGCCCGCGCCCGGGTGCGCACGTCCACGGCCAGGGTGATCGCCAGCGTATCGGAGGGCTCGAACACCTTGGTCTGCAGCGCCCCCGTGCGGGCAGTCGCCTTCCAGTGGATGTAGCGCGGATTGTCGCCCGGGACGTACTCGCGGACCATGGCGAACCGCAGGGGGTCCTCCATCACCTTGCGACGGGCCGTCCACTCCCCCATCGGTCGGTCGGCCGGGAGGCCGAACTCTGCCACCGGCACCACCTTGGGAAACACGGTCAGCCGCTCGACGTCGTCATCGTCGCGGAACTGCCGCCGGAACCCAAAGACGTCGCCGCTCGATAGCTGGGCGGGGCCGAACTGGTACACCCCCCGATGATCGCCCCGCAGGAGGTGGGTACGCCGCAGCCGCTCGTACCAGCGCAGCGCCACCATGGTCAGGAGGAACTCGCTCTGCCCGGTGACGCCGGACTGCACGGCGTCGGTGAGGAGGTTCACACTCCGCGGGTAGCGATCGCGCACCAGGAGCCAGGCCAGCGGCAGGGGCTTGGCGTTGGTGAACTCGAGCGTCAGCGTGGTCTCGTCGCCGTGGGAGATGTGCGTGCCACCCAGCACGCGCCGATAGGTGACGTTGCTCAGGCTGTAGCGCGCCCACAACTCCGAGGCCAGCGTCGCCATCAGTAGAATAAAGGAAAAAACGGCCAACGCCCCGCGCCGAAAGATAAGGGCCAGAATCAGCAGGATGACCAGGACGGACCACCAGGGCGGGCGGTTCATGCCGGCGCCCCCTCGGCCCAGTTCTCCTCGACCGGCACGGGGACGCGCTCGACGACGGCATCCAGCACGTCATCGACCGATTCGCCCCGCAGCCGCATCTTGGCCGCCGGGATCAGGCGATGGGCCAGGACGGGCAGCACCAGCCGCTGGATGTCGTCGGGCAGGACGTAGGTACGCCCCTCGAGGGCCGCCAGCGCCTGGGCGCACTGGTAGAGAGACAGCGATCCGCGGGGGCTGGCGCCCAGCGCCAGGTCCTCGGTCTGGCGGGTGGCCCGGACGAGGGCCACGATGTATTCCTCGACGACGTCGTGGACGTACACCTCGCGGCAGGCACGTGCGAGCGCCAGCGCATCTTCGGCCTCGAGCACCGGCTGCAGGTCCTCCAGCGGATCATCGGCGCGAAAACGGCGCAGAATGGCGCGCTCCTCCCCGTCATCGGGATAGCCGATCTTCAGACGGAGCAAAAAGCGGTCCAGCTGCGCCTCGGGCAGCGGAAAGGTGCCCTCTAGCTCGATGGGGTTCTGGGTGGCCAGCACGAGAAAGGGCCGCTCGAGGAGCCGGGTGCGTCCGTCGACGGTCACCTGCCGCTCCTGCATGGCCTCTAGAAGGGCCGACTGGGTGCGGGGGCCGGCGCGGTTGATCTCGTCGGCCAGGACGATCTGGGCAAACAGCGGCCCGGGACGAAAGTCGAACTGCCGGCTATCCTGATTGAACACCGAGACGCCGGTGATATCCGAGGGCAACAGGTCCGGCGTGAACTGGATGCGCCGGAACGAGCAACCCAGCGAGCGCGCCAGCGCCTTGGCCAGCGTCGTCTTGCCGATGCCGGGGACGTCCTCGAGGAGCACGTGGCCCTGGGTGAACAGCGCCACGAGCATCAGCTGGATGACGTCCTCTTTGCCGACGATCACCCTCCCCACCGACTCGGTGACTCGGCGACCCGCTTCCGCTACCGCCCCTACGTTTGCTGCCATGAGTGTCTCCTGTTCGTGAGCGTTTAGAATAGTATAGCCCAAAGGACAACTGCAGACGAATCGCTTGTGGAGTGACATGCATGACACGGGGAACGATCGGACCGATGCTTGCCCGGCGGTGTGCGTTGTGCTATCATTTCTTTCATCCATTTTGAGCGTCATCGAAACAAGGCGGGCAGATGTCAAGCCGTAGGCTGATCGTCATCGGCGGGGGGTTGGCGGGGAGCGAGGCCGCCTGGCAGGCCGCCTCGCGCGGGATGCGCGTCACGCTATGCGAGATGCGCCCCGGCCAGCCCACCCCGGCCCACATGACCGGCGACCTGGCCGAGTTGGTGTGCTCCAACTCCCTGGGTTCCGACCTGCCCGACCGGGCGCCGGGCCTCCTCAAGCAGGAGCTGCGCCGCCTGGGATCGCTCATCCTGGCCTGCGCCGACGCCACGCGGGTGCCGGCCGGGAGCGCGCTGGCCGTCGGGCGCGAGGCGTTCTCCCGCGCCGTGACCGAGGCGATCGCAGCGCACCCCCTGATCACGGTCGTGCGGGAAGAGATCAGCGAGATCCCGGAGGACCTCCCGACCGTGGTGGCCTCTGGGCCGCTGACCTCGGACCGCCTCGCCGCGCACCTCGCCGCGCTCACGGGGGCAGAGCATCTCGCCTTTTTCGACGCCATGGCCCCGATCGTGGCCGAGGGGTCGATCGACCAGGAACGGGTCTTTCGCGCCTCGCGCTACGGCAAGGGGGAGGCCGACTACATCAACTGCCCGATGAACCGCGAGGAGTACGAGGCCTTTGTCGCCGCGCTCCGGAGCGCCCAGACCCGGCCGCTCCGGGAGTTCGAGCGCCAGGATCCTCGCTTCTTTGAGGCCTGCCTGCCGATCGAGGTCCTGGCCGCGCGCGGCCCCCAGGCGCTGGCCTATGGACCGCTGCGGCCCGTGGGGCTCACCGACCCGCGCACCGGCCGGCGGCCCCACGCCGTCGTCCAGTTGCGCCAGGATAACCTGGCCGGCACCCTGTACAATCTCGTCGGTTTTCAGACCAACCTCACCTGGCCCGAGCAGAAGCGCGTCTTTGGCATGATCCCCGGCCTGGAGCACGCCGAGTGGGTGCGCTATGGCCAGATGCATCGTAACACCTTTATCCACTCGCCGTCGCTCCTGGAGCCGACTACCCGCTTCCGAGGACGGCAGGACCTGTACCTGGCAGGGCAACTGATCGGTACCGAGGGATACGTGGGCTCTACCGCCAGCGGGCTGCTGGCGGGGTTGAACGCCGCCCGGGCGGCCCAGGGGCAGGGACGGGTGGCCTTCCCGGGGACCACCATGCTCGGCGCCCTGATGCGCTACGTTTCGGGGGGAGGAGGGCACATCGAGGGGGCGGCGACCGCCTGCCCGGCCCCGCCGGAAGGCGACTTTCAGCCCATGAAACCCAACCTGGGCCTGCTGCCGCCCCTGGAGAACAGCCCGCGCAAAAAACGAGCGCGCCAGGCGGCCCTGGCGGAACGCGCCCTGGCCGACCTGGAGCGATTCGTCGAGGAACAGGGGCTACTCGACGGCGTCGCATTCCCGACGCTGCACACTACCGACGAGGGGGCACCCATTGTCTAGCGCAGTACACCGCACCCTACGCGTCTGTTTGATCGGCATCCTGGCCCTCGGCCTCTCGGGCTGCCTCGTGGCGACGGATCGCTTTAGCGGCGAGCGCGCCATGCGCCACGTCGAGGCCCAGTGCGACCTGGGCCCCCGCCCGGTGGATAGCGAGGCGAACCGCCTGGCGGCGGACTATATCGTCGAGACCCTGACGGACTATGGCTGGGAGGTCGAGGAGCAGGCCTTTGCCTTTCGCGAAAAAGCGCTGCGCAACGTCATCGGCAAAAAGGGCGAGGGCCCGCTGATCATCCTCGGTACGCACTTTGACACGCGCCCGGTGGCCGACCGCGACCCCGCCAACCGTTCCGCGCCGGTGCTCGGCGCGAACGACGGCGCCAGCGGGACCGCCGTCCTCCTAGAGTTGGCCCGGGTCCTCGGTGAGGAGGCCACCGATCGGGCCGAGATCTGGCTGGCCTTTTTCGACGGGGAGGATAGCGGCGAGTTGAACGCCTGGCCCTGGTGCGTCGGCTCACTGGAAATGGCCAACGGCCTGACGCGCCGCCCCGAGTATGTGCTCGTGGTGGACATGATCGGCGACGCGGACCAACAGATCTACTACGAATGGACCTCCTCGTTGTGGCTCCAGGAAAAGGTCTGGGCCATCGCCGCGGATCTGGGATACGAAAAGTGGTTCATCCCCGAGCACCGCTATTCCATTCTGGACGATCACACGTCGTTCCTGCAGCGGGGCATGAGCGCGGCGGTGATCATTGACTTTGACTATCCCTACTGGCACACTACCCACGACACGGTGGACAAGGTCAGCGCCGACAGCCTGCAGCGCGTGGGAGACGTCCTCCAGCGGCTTCTGGAAGAGGAGCCGTTCGCCGAGACGCCCGACGCGAGATAGATCACCACCCACGGACAGGAGAGAGTGTTGAGGATCGCCGACCGGGTGGCCACGCTGCCCCCCTATGTGTTTGCGACCATCGAGCAGCGCATCGCTGCAGCGCGCGCCAGTGGTGTCGACGTGATCAGCCTCGGGGTCGGGAGCCCCGATCTGCCGCCGCCCCCGCACATCATCGATGCGTTGTGCGCGGCCGCCTCTCGACCGGATACCCACGGCTATGCCGGCTACTTTGGCACGCCGGCGCTGCGCGGGGCCATCGCCACGTACTATGCCCGGCGCTTTGGCGTCTCGTTGGACCCCGAACGGGAGATCCTGCCGCTGTTGGGCTCCAAAGAGGGGCTGGCCAACATGGCCCTGGCCTTTGTCGACCCCGGCGACGTGGTGCTGGCCCCCGATCCCGGCTACCCCACTTACCGGATGGGTGCCATCATGGCCGGGGGCGCCTACCATCCGCTGCCGCTGCGCGCCGAGCGTGGCTACCTGCCGGTCCTCGACGCGGTGCCCGGCGACGTGACCAAGCGGGCGACCCTCCTGTGGCTGAACTATCCGAACAACCCCACCGGCGCCTGCGCGTCGCGCGAGTTCCTGGCCGAGGCGGTGGCCTATTGCCGGGAACACGACATCGTGTTGGGCTATGACAACGCCTACTGCGACGTCACCTATGAGGGCTATGTGGCGCCGAGCATCCTGGAGGTCCCGGGCGCCAGCGAGGTGGCGGTGGAGTTCAACTCCCTCTCCAAGACCTACAACATGGCCGGGTGGCGCGTGGGCATGGCGGTGGGCAACGCGCAGGCCCTCCGTGCCCTCGCCACGATCAAGACGAACGTGGACTCGGGGATGTTTCGCGCGGTGCAGGACGCCGCGGCGACCGCGCTCCTCGGCGACCAGGACTGGCTCGCCGAGCGCAACCGCACCTACGAACGCCGCCGCGATGCCGTGCTAGAGTGGCTGCCGGCCGCTGGGCTCGCGGCCGACAAGCCCCTGGGCGGGCTGTACGTGTGGGCCAGGACCCCGGCAGGCGTCGACGCGGAGGCCTGGGCCATCAGCGCCCTGGAGCGCACGGGGGTGTGGCTCACGCCGGGCACCGCCTTTGGCCCGCACGGCGCCGGGCATCTGCGCATTTCGATCTGCGTACCAGAGGAACGCCTCAGAGAGGCAGGGAAGAGACTATCAGCACTATAGACTCTATCGATCGGAGCCGAACGGCCAGGCCGCCGAACGAACGGGAGCG
>JAAZBQ010000489.1 GCA_012513725.1 Chloroflexota bacterium | reverse complement strand
CCGGCCAGGGGCCGCGCGGTGGGCACCTGGTCGGGCCTCACGTCGGCCGTCTCCGCTCTGGCGCCCGTGGCGGCGGGCTGGCTCACCGAGCGCATCTCCTGGCGCGCCGTGTTCGTCATCAACCTGCCCCTTGCCGCGGCCGTCCTGGCCATCGCCCTGTTGCGCATGCGCCACGACGGCGGGGCCGAAGAGCACCACGCGCTGGACCTCCCCGGGGCGGCGCTGGCGATCCTGGCCCTGGGCGGGCTGGTGTTCGGCCTCATCGAGGGGCCCGTGCGGGGCTGGGGGGCGGCGCCGGTGCTCCTGGCGCTGGCCGGCGGCGTCCTCTTCCTGGCCCTGTTCCTCCTCCGCGAGCGGCGCGCCCGCGCGCCCATGGTGCCCCTGGGGCTGTTTCGCTCGCCGACGTTCAGCGGGGTGAACCTCCTGACCTTTCTGCTGTACGGCGGGCTGTACACGGTGTCCTTTTACCTGCCGTTCAACCTCATCCAGGTGCAGGGCTATACGCCCACGGCGGCGGGAGCCGCGCTGCTGCCCATGGTGGTGCTCTTGATCGTGATGTCCCGCTGGGCCGGCGGCCTCGCCGAGCGCATCGGGCCGCGACCCCTCCTGACGCTCGGCCCGATCCTGGCCGGCATCGGCATGGCCCTCTTTGCCGCTCCCGGGATCGGCGGCACCTACTGGACCACCTACTTTCCCGCTGCCGTCCTGTTCGGCCTGGGGATGGGCCTCACCGTCGCTCCGCTGACCAGCACCGTCCTCGGCTCGGTGAGCCGCCAGCACACCGGCGTCGCCTCGGGGGTGAACAACACGGCCTCGCGGGTCGGGGGGCTGGTGGTCATCGCCGCCCTGGGCATCGTGCTCACCCAGACCTTTGCCGCGCGCCTGGACGCCCGGCTGGCCGCCCTCGACGTCCCCGCCGAGGCCAAGGAGGCGGTCGCCTCACAGTGGCGCGACCTGGCCGCCGCCCGGCCGCCGGAGGACGCCAGCGAGGCGGATCGGGCCGCCCTGGAAGGCGCCATCGCCCGCTCGTACATCGACGGCTTTCGCCCGACGATGCTCATCTCCGGGGGTCTGGCCCTGGTCGGCGCCCTGGCCGCCTGGGTCCTCATCGGCCGCGAGAGGGCGGACCCAGGGTCTCAAGAGGGCAACGGTTGACGCCCCTTCCTCGCCCGCCTACACTGCCCGCATTCAGCACACCGTTGGCGGCATCAGAGCACGCGACACACGGGAGGGCACCGGCATGGGCGTTCGACGCTTCCCCGAGGGATTTGTGTGGGGCACGGCCACCAGTTCGTACCAGATCGAGGGGGGCCGCGACGAGCGCGGCGACTGCATCTGGGACACCTTTTGCCGGCTGCCCGGCAAGGTGGCCGAGGGCCACACGGGCGATGTGGCGAACGATCACTATCACCGCTACCGCGAGGACATCGCCCTGATGGCCGACCTCGGCATGCGGGCGTACCGCTTTTCCATCTGCTGGCCCCGGGTGCTGCCCTCCGGCTCCGGGCGCCCGAGCGCGGTAGGCCTCGATTTCTACGACCGCCTCGTCGACGCGCTCCTGGCCGCGAACATCGACCCCTACGTCACCCTGTACCACTGGGACCTGCCCACCGCCCTCCAGAGCCTCGGCGGCTGGGCCGCCCGCGACACGGCCCAGCGTTTCGCCGACTATGCCGGGGTGGTGGCCGAGCGCCTGGGCGACCGGGTCAAGCACTGGATCACCCACAACGAGCCCTGGGTGGTGGCGTTCCTCGGCAACCATCTCGGCGTCCATGCGCCGGGGTGGGAGGACCTGAGTCTGGCGTTGCAGGTGGCGCACCACGTCCTCTACTCCCACGGCCTCGCCGTGCCCGCTATCCGTGCGGCCAGTCCGGGGTCCGAGGTGGGCATCACGCTGAACTTTTCCCCCGCCTACCCCGCCTCCGACGGCCCCGAGGACGTCGCCGCCGCCCGACGTCACGACGGTCAGGCGAACCGCTGGTTCATGGATCCCCTCTACCGCGGCGAGTACCCCGAGGACATGTGGGACCTCTACGGCTACCAGGTGCCGCGGGTGGCCGACGGCGACCTGGAGGTCATCCGCCGGCCGATCGACTTTTTGGGCGTGAACTATTACACCCGTGCCGTCATCCGCCACCGGCCGGGCGCCTACCTCGACTATGAGACCGTGCGCCCCGCGGGCGAGTACACGGCGATGGATTGGGAGGTCTACCCCCAGGCGCTTACCGACCTCCTCGTGCGGCTCCACGAGGACTATGCGCCGGGCTCCCTGTACATCACCGAGAACGGCTGCGCCTACGAGGACACCCTGACCCCCGACGGCCAGGTCCACGATCCGGCGCGCACCGAGTACTATCGCCTGCACCTGAACGCCTGCCTGGACGCCATCGAGCAGGGCGTGCCGCTGGACGGCTACTTTAGTTGGAGCCTGATGGATAACTTTGAATGGGCGTTCGGTTATACGCGGCGGTTCGGGCTGGTATACGTGGATTTCGCCACCCAGGCGCGCACCCCCAAGGACAGCGCCCGCTACTATGCATCGGTTGCTCGCACGAGCACCATAGAGGATTGAGGAGAGACCACCGTGGCCGACGTACAAGCACTGAAAGATAGGGTCTTCCGGGCCATCGACGCCCACCGCGAGGAGATCGTGGCGCTCGGCGAGGACATCCGGGTGCACCCCGAACTGGGCTTCAAAGAGTTCCGCACCTCGCTCAAGGTCGCCGAGCGCTTTTGCTCCCTGGGCATCGACCACACCACGGGGCTGGGGGTCACGGGGGTCAAGGGCCTCTTGTCCGGCGCCCGCTCGGCGGCCACCGTCGCCTACATGGGGGAGTTGGACTCCGTCCTGGTGCGTGAGCACCCCGATGCTGATCCGGCCACCGGCGCTGCCCACGCCTGCGGGCATAACGCGCAGATCGCCAACCTCATCGCCCTGGCCTACGGGCTGGTCGAGAGCGGCGTGATGGCGGACCTCGACGGGAACATCGCCCTGATCGCCGTCCCCGCCGAAGAGTACGTCGAGGTCGAGTACCGCATGGGCCTCCGCGCTGAGGGCAAGCTCGAGTTCCTCGGCGGCAAGCCGGAACTCATCCGCCTCGGGGCGCTCGACGACGTCCAGATGGCCATGATGACCCACCAGGCCGCGCGCACCAAGCCTGGGCGCCTGTCGGTCGGGGGGCCGTCCAACGGCTGCGTGGTCAAGCAGATCCGCTTCGAGGGGGTGGCCTCCCACGCCGGCGGGGCGCCCCACGCCGGGGTGAACGCCCTGCGCGCGGCGATGCTGGCCATGCAGGCCATCGACGCGAACCGTGAGACGTTCAAGGACGAAGACCACATCCGCGTGCACCCGATCATCACCAAGGGCGGCGAGTTGGTGAACGTCATCCCGGCCGACGTCCGCATGGAGACCTACGTCCGGGGCGCCAGCGT
>JAAZBQ010000488.1 GCA_012513725.1 Chloroflexota bacterium | reverse complement strand
AGCGGCACCACGCCCAGGGTCACCAGCGCCATCGGCCAGTTCAGCGCGAACATGACCGCCACCACGCCGATCAGCATCACGATGCTGGCGATCAGTTGCGAGGTGCCGGTCGACAGGATCATCGACACGTTCTCGACGTCGTTGGTCAGGCGGCTCATCAGTTCGCCGTGGGGGCGCTGGTCAAAGTAGCGCAGCGGCAGGTCCTGCAGGTGCTCGAACAGGTCGCGGCGCAGGTCGCGGACGGTGTATTGGGCCACTGCCGCCATCAGGTACGACTGCAGCCAGGCTGCGGCCGCATCTACGACGTAGAGGGCCATCATGAGCGCCGCGAGACGCGCCAGGCCCTGGAGGTCGCCGGCGGGGATGTACGTATCGATGGCCCGCCCCAGCAAAAAGGGCCCGGCCAGGCCCAGCAGCGAGGTGACGATGACCAGGCCTATCGTGCCGAGGAGCGTGGCCCGCTGCGCGCCCACATAACCCACCAGGCGCCACAGGGTGCCCCGCGCATCCCGTGCGTGCACGACCTCGGCGAACCGACCGTGGCCGCCCGGCCGGCCGGGTCTCGGCCCTCCCGCCGGTGGCGCTCCTCTGCCTCTCGCCGTACTCGCGCGACTCTCAGCCATTAGCGCTATCTCCTTCACCGAGTTGCGACTCGTAAATGTCCTGGTACAACGGGCTGGTGGCCAGCAACTCTCGATGCGTCCCGCTCGCCACGATCCGGCCCTCGTCCTGTACGAGGATCTGATCGGCGTTCAGCACCGTGCTGATCCGCTGGGCAATCATGATGCAGGTGCGGTCGGTGCGGATGTCGCGCAGCGCGTCCTGGATGCGGGTTTCTGTTTCGACGTCCACCGAGGAGGTCGAGTCGTCGAGGATCAGCACCGGCGGATCCACCAGGAGTGCCCGGGCGATGGCCAGGCGCTGCTTTTGCCCGCCGGAGAGGTTCACGCCTCGCTGGCCGACCACGGTGTCATAGCCCTCCGGGAAGGACGTGATGAAATCGTGGGCCTGAGCGACCTTGGCCGCCGCGACGACCTCCTCATCGCTCGCCTCGGGGCGCCCGTAGCGGATGTTGTCGCGGACGGTGCCGCTGAACAGCACCGTCTCCTGGGTGGCGATGCCGATGGAGCGCCGCAACGTGTGGAGATCCAGGTCGCGCACGTCATAACCGCCCACCGTGACCCGCCCCTTGTCGGGGTCGTAGAAGCGGGGGATAAGGTGCACGAGGCTCGACTTGCCGCTGCCGGTGGCTCCCAGGAGGGCGACCGTCTGCCCGGGCTGCACCGCAAAGGACACGTCGTGCAGGACGGGGGCTCCGCCGCTGCCGTGGTAGGAAAAGGTCACGTCCTCAAAGGCCACGCGCCCATCCAGGCTCACGTTGCGCAGGGCGTCCGGCTGGTTCTGCACTTCCGGATGCGCCCGGAGCACCTCGGCGATGCGTTCGGCCGAGGCGTTGGCCCGGGCCACCCGGACGGTGAGCATGCTGACCATCACCAGCGAAAAGAGGGTCTGCAGGAGATAGTTCACAAAGGCCAGGATCTGGCCCACCTGCATGGAGCCCTCGGCCACGCGCACGCCGCCGAACCAGATCACGCAGACGATCCCCGCGTTTAGGATGACGATCATGGACGGGTGCATCAGCGCCATGACGCGCATGGCCCGGATGGTGATGACCACCAGGTTCTCGTTGGTGCGGCCAAAGCGCAGCACCTCGTAGGCCTTGCGCACAAAGGCCTTGATGACCCGGACCCCCGACAGGTTCTCCTCCATCACCTGGTTCACGTCGTCGAGGCGGGCCTGCACCTGGCCGAACATCGGCGTCGCCCGGCGTACCAGCCAGATCACGACCAGCAGGAGGATGGGCATGAGGGACAGGGGGATCCAGGCCAGCTGGGGCGCGGTGAGCACCGCCATCGCCAGCCCGCCGAGCATCAGGAGGGGCGCGCGGATCAGGATGCGCAGGAGGGTCATCACCGCTTCCTGCACGTGGTTGACGTCGTTGGTCAGGCGAGTGACCAGTTGGCCGGTCTCCAGGCGATCCAGGTTGGCGAACGAGAGGGTCTGCACGTGGCGGAACAGGGCGCCGCGGAGATCCGCCGCAAACCCCTGGGCGGCCTTGGTGGCGAAAAAGCCGTTGCCCGCGCCGCCGAACCAGCCCAGCATCGCCAGCCCGATCATCAGCCCGCCCGTCTGGATCACTACCGGCATATTGATCGGCGTGATCCCCTCGTCGACGATGCGCTGCAACAGGCGGGGCTGCATGAGGTCCATGGCGACTTCGAACATCATCAAAAGCGGCGCCAGGAGGGCCCAGCGCCAGTACGGCTTTAGGTACTTGACGAGTGGTTTCAGCGAGCTAGACAAGCGCACCTCCTACCAATACGCGTGCAAACGGCTGCCGCAGAATCCGTTACGGCCGACAGGGCGCCTCCTCACCGACGCGCTGCAGCAGGTTATCGTGCACCCGCTGCAGGAGCCCGGCGAGCAGATCGCACTCCTGGTCATCCAACCCGGCACAGGTCTCCGCCGCCATCGTGCGCCGCACATCCTCCAGGCCGTGGCGCACCGCCCGGCCCGCCTCGGTGAGGTAGACCCTGGAGAGGCGTTCATCGGCTCGATCCGGGCGACGCTCGACGAAACCGGTCCGTTCCATCCGCTGCACCATGCGGGTGAGGGTGGCGGCGGCGATGCCAAGGCGCTCGGCGAGCGCCGACTGGCTCTGGCCGTCCTCGTCCCACAGGGCAAAGAGGAGGGGCGGCTGCCCACGGTGCAGGCCGAGATCCCGCAGCAGATCGTGGGCGCGGGCATAGTGTAGCCGACTGACCTGCGCCAACAGGTGATCCAGGCTCTCACGCCGGCTGGCGTGTTGCATCGGTACCTCCCCGACGTTATGGAAATAACATAGCCGGCTAATCAATAGCCGGCTTAGTATAAACGAGTCGTTCCCGGAGGCAAATCGGCCCCAAACGCGTGCGGAGCGCCGGGGCTTTCGGTGGTGGCTCCTGATTCGTGGGATTCGTCCGCCATTCGCGCGATTCCTACGAGTCCCCGCACCCCGGACCCACTAGTCCGGCGCAGTGCGCGCGGCGATGTACAGCCCCTCGTGGGGCAACTCCCGTAGGAGCATGTCGATCTGGGGCTCGGTCAGATAGCCATCGACGATCAGCGGCTTTGCAGCCAGCACCTGGCGGAACACCGGCAGCAGGCGCTCCACCGGCGGGCCGGAGGGCTCGGGATCCAGCGACACCTGGATGGCCCGCGGCCGCTCGACCGCCAGGAGCGCCGGGACGGTGTGCAACGACCCCGAGTGCAGGTGGATGATCGAGTACTCGACCGTCCGGGAGATCTCCTGGTCGTAGGGCAGGAACCAGTCCCGGTACTGGGCCGGCGAGAGGATGGCGGAGGCGTCACATTGGGTGCGGACGAAGCGCCCCGGCCCCCACACGCCAAAGGGGTTCACGTACCCGCCGGCGAGGGGCGGGATGCGGGCGATCTGCGCCTCGAGGACCTCGATGAACAGGGCCGTGGCGTACTCGAGGAACCCGCGCATCTCGGAGGGATGATCGTACAGCGAGAGGGCCAGGCGCTCTGGCCCCAGGGCGGCCTCGGCGAGGTCCACCGGCCCGCGCATGAGGGTGTGGGTCACCGCGTAACGGCCGCCGCCCTGGGCGCCGAGGCGCCCCGTGAGGTCGACGAGGGTGGCTAGCCAGTCGTCCCGGCGGTGGACGACGCCCCCTTCCCATGCGGACCAGTTGGGGAGAAAGGCGTGGGCGCGCATCGCGCCGCCCTGGATGCTGGCCCGGATCGGGCAGCCCAGGATGGCCTCCACCCAGGGTACCCGCATGAACGCGGACTGGGTCCGGATGCGGTCGCCGTCGCGCTCGAGGGGGCCGGGCGACTGCGGCTCACCGGCCAGGCGGGCGAGGTCCAGCGTCTCTGGCTGCACGTCGACGTCCTCGGTGGCCAGCGTGCCGTTGGCCAGGGGCAGCCACAGGTCGGCCAAGGGTGCGCTGGGCACCCGGGCCACCAGCAGCCCGTGGCCCCGCCACCAGGCCTCGTGGCGCTGCATCAGTCGGCGCATTTCGTCGTCGATCTCGTACTCTACGCGTGGCATCGGCATGCCTTTCTCCCGTGTCAGCCGCCCGGGGGACTCTGGTTCGGTTGGCGCGCATGATACCAGGAATGCCGCCCGAGGGGAACGGCGCCGCGTTCCGATGCGCTCACCGCCGTCGGCGAGAGGGGGTTGGGGGGCCGTGCGAGTTGCGTGGCGGGCCGGCAGAAGGTACAATACCCCGTGCACTACAGTTCGCGGTACCCGGGACCCTCACGGCGTAGGCATCGGCGCCTGACCTTGCACTCTGCCGGACCGTACTCCACCGCACGCAGCGAGTCGGTGATCAGTAAGGACCGAGGAGGGTGCAAAGTGAAGCGTATTAGCAGCATCGCATTAGTCGGCCTAGTTGCCGTGCTGTTGGCGGTGGGTTGCGCCGGCGATCCGGGCGCCCCGCCCGCCGCGGAGACGCCGCAGCTCGAAGAACCCACGGCGCCGGCCGAGGGGCCTACGGCGCCGGTTGAGGAACCTACGGCCGCCGAGGAGCCGGCGGCGACTGAAGAGCCGGCCGACACCGAGGAACCGTCCGACGGCGCTGTGCCGACGATCGATGGCCAGATCGACGAAGGCGAGTACGCCAACACCGCCACGGTGGACGTGATGACCATCTGGTGGACGCATGACGGGACGGATCTGTACATCGCCGCGGAGGCCCCCACGACGGGCTGGGTCAGCGTTGGCCTGGATCCCGAGGACCGCATGATGGGCGCCGACTTTATCCTGGTGTACGTGGCCGACGGCGAGGCGTCGTTCATCGACGCGTACGGCACGGCCCCCACGGGCAACGTCCATCCCCCCGACGAGGAGCTGGGCGGAACGAACGACATCATCGCCCTGGCCGCGACGGAGGAGGACGGTGTGACGCGCTTTGAGGCGCAGCGCCCGCTCGACTCGGGGGACGAGTACGACAAGGCGCTCACGCCGGGCGAGACGTACCCGATCATCGTGGCCCACGGGCCCGGGAGCGACGATTTCACGTCCTATCACGCGTTTCGAGGCGGCACGTCGATCACCCTGGATCCGGCGCCATAGGTGCTCTACGTATGGCGCCGCAAGCGAGGCCCGGTCCTCATGTACTCGAGATGACTACCCTGCCCACACTGGCACTAACCGAGCTACCGCTTCTGGCGACGTTGCCTGAGGATACCCTGTACCGCCTCCGAGGGTTCGCGTCGAGGCGCTCCTACGAGGCGGGGCAGGTGATTGCCCTGGAGGGCGATGTCTGCCAAGAGGCGCTCTTTGTGGCCAAGGGGTTGGTACGCGTTCGGCAGCTCTCGCTGGAGGGCCGCGAGCACGTGCTGGCCTACATGGGTCCGGGCGCCTGCCTGAACCTGATCTCTGCACTCGATGGGGGAGCGCTTCCGGCCAGCCTGGAGGCGATCGAGGATACCACCGTCTACGCCCTGCCCTGCGGGCACGTCCGCGACCTGATGCGCGAATCCACCGATTTCTCCGAGGCCGTAGCCCTGCAACTGGCTGAGGAGAACCGGCGGCTCAGCCACATGGTCCGCGACCTGGCCCTGTACAGCGTACGGGCCAGGCTGGCGCGGTTTCTCCTGCAGCACGCGGAGCACGTGCCGCCCCAGCAGCGCTGGACCCAAGCGACGATCGCCGCGAGCATCGGCACCGTGCGCGACGTCGTCGGCCGGTCGCTGCGGGCTCTGTCGGAGGAGGGCATCATCCGGCGCGAGCGCGGCCGACTGCGCATCGTCGACCGCGAGCGTCTGGAACGGGCCGCCCACGAGGAGTAGTGATGCGACCCGTTGCCGCTGATACGGAGCCTGCCGTCCATGGATAACCACCTGCCCACCATCGACTGGGCGCGGTGCACCGGCTGCGGCCTGTGCGCAACAGCGTGCCCGTGCCAGGCAGTGGAAATGGAAGGGCCCAAGCCCACATTCCACTGCGGAGCGTACTGCCACCTGCATCCTGGCTGCGTGGCCCTGGCGCACTGCTCGTGGCCCTGCGAGGACGTCTGCCCCACAGGCGCCCTGGCCTGCCCGTTCGACATCCTGCCCGAGTAAAGGAACCGGGCGGGCCAACATCGGCCCGCCCGGTTTGCCGTTCTCGCCGCGCCTCGGGGCTGCGGCCTGCTCGGCGCTGTGCTCCGCCGTCTATAGCCAGCCGGTCAGCTCGGCCAGGAGGCGGGAGTACTCGATAAAGTTCGGCCAGGAGATGTCCGGCGGCACCCCGTGATCGCAGGAGGGGATGAACCCGCCCTCCTCAAAGAGTGGCGGGATGATGCGGAACAGCTCATCGCGCATCGTCTGCCCCCCCGCCGCGATGGCCCGCTT
>JAAZBQ010000487.1 GCA_012513725.1 Chloroflexota bacterium | reverse complement strand
TCCGCTTGCCCGCCGGCGCGGCTGCCCGCCAACCGCAACGA
Source organism: Chloroflexota bacterium (assembly GCA_012513725.1). Taxonomy (GTDB): domain Bacteria; phylum Chloroflexota; class Anaerolineae; order UBA1429; family UBA1429; genus JAAZBQ01. Next base: position 4,161 of record JAAZBQ010000487.1, on the reverse strand, counting down.
TGTCCGGGGGATCCTGGGCGTCCTGGTGGAGGCGGAGCGCTGCGCGGTGCGTGGCTATACCCACATCTGCAACCTCACCGCGGGCAAGGACCATCGCACCTATGCGCTGGCCCAGGCGATCTTGAGCGAGGAGATCGAACACGAATCGTGGTTTTCCGAGTTCCTGGGGGAGGGGCCGTCGGGCCACTTTATGCGGCGCGGCGAGACCTCGCCGTTCGTGCGCCCGTTCATGCCCACCCTGTAGAGATCGCGACGAGGCCCCGGCTTGAGAACAGCCGGGGCCTCCGCTTTGGCCGCGTCGCTCGGGCGTATCTAGGGCCGCGACTCGTCCGCCGCGGCGCCATCGCCGGACGGCGCCATCGCCGATTCCTCTGCCGTGCGCTCGCCCCACGCTCGCCGCGCGATGGCCCGCCAGAGGAGCCCCACGACGATGACCCCCAGGCCGGCAAGCCAGATGCCCCGCTCCACCCAAAAGGCCAGCCCCAGGCTGCCGATCAGCCCCAGGACGGGGATCACCGGCGAAAACATGCGCCGCTCGGACGGCAGGCGCAGGGCGGAGAGGTTGGTCAGCGCATAGTAGATGAGGACCGTGAACGCGCTGAACGACCAGGTCACCCGGACATCGCCGATGAGCACGAGGCCCAGGATGATGGCGCCGACGACCAGTACGGCGGTGCGCGGGGTGGCGCCGCGTTCGGCGATGTGCGCCACGGCCGGGGGCATGTCGCCCCGGCGCCCCATGGCCAAGAGGACCCGCGAGAGGCCCAGGATCAGGTTCAGGAGTACGCCCAGCATGGCCGTCACCGCGCCGAGGGCCAGGGCCGGGGCCACGATCGGCCAGCCGAAGGTGCGCGCCACCACCACCAGGGGCGCGGCCTGCTCCTCGGTGGCCTGCAGGAGACCCTCGGGCCCCGCCGTCGCCACGCCGACCGCCCCCACCGCGACGTACAGCGCCATGGTGATCGCCAGGGTGATGATGATGGCCCGGGGGATCGTGCGTCGGGGCTCGCGGACCTCTTCGCCCAGGGTGGCGATGCGCCCGTACCCCGTGTAGGCCACGAACATCAGCGCTGCGCCGTGCAAGAGGCCGCGGAGTGGCGAGCCGCCCTCGGGGCCCGGGCGCCAGAGGGGCCATAGCCGGTCGCCAGCGGCCGCATCCAGCGAGCCCAGCCCGCCCAACACGAACAAGAAGAGCGCCCCGAGGGTGATCGAGACGACGACGATCGTGAACGTCGCCGAGCCGGTGATGCCCCGGGCCGCGATGAGGACGAGGACCACCACCGCGGCGAGGGCCAGGGGCTGCAACCAGCCCGTGCCGCCGTCGGCGAGGGCCAGGGCGTTCAGAGTATAGCCCGCGAACCCGAGCGCCGCGGTCGCGGCCGAGGCGGATTTGGCCGCCAGGAACATCCACCCCGCAACGAACCCCGGGATCGGGTGCACCGTGCGGTGGGCGTATTCGTAGGTGCCGCCTGACACGGGATACGCGGCGGCCAGTTGGGCGCTGGACATGCCGTTCGCCGTGGCCACCAGCGCGGCGAGGATTAGGGACAGGATGACGGCGGGCCCGGCGACGCCGGCGGCCAGGCCGATGGAGACGAACACCCCGGTGCCGACGATGGACCCCAGGCCGAGGAAGACGCTGGCCCCGGTCCCCAGGGTGCGGGCCAGTCGCTGCGATTCGTTGCCGGACATGCGTGCCTCCTCTGTCGCCAGTCGCGCTGCATCGGGCGCGGCGCATCCTGACGCGGCCGCGGGATGAACGGATCCGGGTCGGTTTCTGCTTCTGGGGATGGGGAGGCTGAACGGAGAAGGGGTGTTTGCCTGTCCGACTTCTCCATGTTACCCTGCGGCCATGGACGACGCAACCCTCCCCCTCACCGCCCGACCCGGGCCGACGCACGGCCCGAGCCTCCGCCGCCTGCGAACGTGGCAGGCGGCGATTCTCGTCCTCGCGGTGCTCGTGCACCTCTCCCTCCTCGTCTCCTGGCGGACGGGGCTGTGGAACCGCTTTACTTTTGACTCGGTGGCCACCGGCGGCTGGCGGGGCTGGGACTTTTTCGCCCTCTACCAGGCCGGGCGCAACGTTCTCGACGGCGTCAGCGCCTACGAGTCGGACAACGAGCGCATCGGGGTAGTGGTGCCGCGTTACACGCCGTTCCGCTACCTGCCTATCTCGGCCTACACCGTAGGCGTGGCGCTGAACGCCGTGAGCCCGCTGTGGGCGTTCCGCATGTGGGTGGGGTTCGAGGAGGTGCTCCTGCTGGGCTGCGCCTACCTCTCCTGGCGCCGGGCGCGAGATGCCACCGGGGCAGTGCTGGCTGCCGCCATGTGGCTGGCCTTTACCCCCTACTACCTGGAGATCTACCTGGGGCAGTTCTCGGTGGTGCAGGCGGCTTTGGTGTACCTGGCGCTGGTCGCCTGGGGGGATCGTCGGCGGGACGCGGCCGCCGGCGCGCCATGGATCGCCTCGGTCCTCTGGAAGCAGAACACCGCCCTCCTGGCGCCCGTCTTCTTGCGGCTGGGGCGCTGGAAGACCCTCCTCGCCGCCGGCCTCGCCGTGGCGATCACGTCGGCGCCCTATTTCCTCCTGTACCCCGAGGCGCTGGGTGCGTTCTTGGGCAATTTCCGCGCCGATGCACCGGGCGCCATGCTGGGCAACCTCGGCGTGCGCCAGTGGCTGTACGCGGCTGCGTCGGCGCTGGCGCCGGGGCTTTCGGTGGCGGGCCACGAGGCGCTGCAGGCGGCCTGGATGGCGCTGGTCGTCGGGGCCGCGCTGTACCTGACCTTCCGCCGCCGGGCGGACGCCGTCCTCCTGGCCTGCCTGTGGATGACGACTTACTTTCTCGTCTACCATCACGTTTGGGAGCACCACTATGTGATGGCGCTGCCGGTGCTGGTGACCCTTTACCGGCGCGCGCGCTCGCCGCTGACGCTGGCGATCTGGGCGCTCCTGGCGGTCTGGACCCCCTATGTCCTCATCGACCCGGCCGGCCTGGCCTTTTACCACGCGCCGATGCGTTGGACGCCCCTCGATCCGCCCCTCCTGGATGTCGCCTACCACGCGGTCAAGGCGCTGCCCATCCTGGCGCTGTGGGGGCAGGTGGCCTGGTGGATCGTCCGGCGGCCGGCGCAGGCGGAAGAGGGCCGGGCGTGATCGGCCGGCTCCGCCACCTCCTGAGCCCCGCCTACCTCTATGCCCAGGAGCCCGCGCCCCTCGGAAGTCCCGGGGCGGCGCAGGTCGTGTGGGCGCTCGCGCTGGTGCTTCTGGCGCTGTGGGCGGGTCGGCGGGCGCGGGCCGGGAGCCCGTGGGCGGGCGCGACGACGGTGGGTGCGCTGGCCGCTGTGGCGCTCGTGCTCGTGCGGCCGCTGGTAGCGGGGCCGCTGAGCGCCCGGGTGTGGTCGCTCTCGGCGACGGCCCTGGCGGTGGGTTGCGCCGCGGCGAGCCTGGTAGGCGGGAGCGAGTGGGTTCGGGGACTTGGCGAATCGCTCCCTCGAGCGCCCTGGCCGATCGCCGCCGCGCTCTACAGCGCCGGCGTGGTTGTCCTGGTCGCTTGGGGGCAGGGGGGCTGGTGGCCCGCAGGCGTAGGTGTTGCGGCGCTGGTGATCGCGTCGCTGGGCGCCAAGCCGCGTCGGCCGCGGCCGGAAGTACTGGCCCCCCTGGCCGTCGCCGGAGTCTTTGTGGGGCTCGGGCGGCTCGTCGGCGACGGGCTCGTGGTGGATCTTGCGGCGTACCAGGCGTTCCCGTACCCGGATCCGGTCTCCCCCTGGGCCAGCCCCTGCGCCCTGGCCCTGGCTGGTGCCGCGGCGACGGGGCTCCTGGCGCTGCGGCGGACGTATGGTCGGCGGGCGTCGGCGCTGGCCGGGCTGGGGCTGGCGGCGGTCGGCGCGGGGGCGTTCCTGTGGACGGCAATCGCCCACCTGCCCGCCGGCGTCACGGCGTCCGACCCCTACTGCTATCTCCAGATGGCGGCCGACCTCGTCGAGCGGGGTACCCCCCTTCACCCCTTCCCCCTGGCGACCTGGGCCGGGGAGGCCGGGCTGCCGACCTGGCCGGCAGTGCACGTGGGCTACCATCCCCCCGCCGCGGGGGAGTGGGCGCCGACGGTGTGGCCCATCGGCTGGCCCCTGCTCCTGGCGCCCCTCTACGCCCTGGGCGGCGAG
>JAAZBQ010000486.1 GCA_012513725.1 Chloroflexota bacterium | reverse complement strand
CAGCGTTCATCCTGAGCCAGGATCAAACCCTCCGTAAATTGTTCCTCCCTAACCGAAGCTAGGTCAGTGTCCTTACGTGGGCCCTCACACTTGCGTGTTTCTGCCACTCTTTAGTTGTTAAGGTGTCTTGCGGTTCGGCCCCTTGGGGGCCTCCCCCGTGCCGTATCCTCTTCCTTACGGTCGAGGATTGTAGCACTCTCTATCCGCTCTGTCAAAAGCCGGATTTGGTCTGCGCGTTGGCCTCTGCCTCTGCGCCGTCCGGTGTGCCGCCCTGTGCGAGCGCACGAAGGACGATTCTACTCGGAGCGGATCCCTTTGTCAAATCGGTCTTTCCGGCGGGAAACGCTTGTGGTGCGCTGCCGAGACCGCGTCTGCCGCCCCACGGCCAGTCACCGCCGGGCGCGCTGCATCCCTTCCGGGAGCAACCTGAGGAGTATACCACGGCGCCGGGTGATCGCCAAATCAGCGAACGGGGCGCCGCGCGCTTTCCTTCTGCCAGCCCGCCCGGGTTGGTTGCCGGCGGGATACTTGAAAGCTTACCATAACTGCCCGGGCCAGGCAAACCGGCGAGAAGAGGTATGAGGCGAGTGCGTCGCTGGGCGTACGCCGGTGGGGTCAGGTGTCGTCGCGCTCGGGAAGGCGGCGGGCCAGCATGCCGTCCACCTCGCGCTTGAGGGTCTCGAGATCGGCAAACGAGCGGTAGACGGAGGCAAAACGTACAAAGGCCACGGGGTCGGCTTCGCGAAGCCGCTCCATCACCATCTCGCCGATGGTGCGGCTGGGCACCTCCGATTGGCCCAGGCTGTACAGGGCCGCCTCAATGTCGGAGACCATCGCCTCGATCTCCTCGGAGGCGATGGGCCGCTTGGCGCAGGCCTTCCAGATCCCCTCAAAGAGCTTCTGGCGGTCATAAGCCTCGCGCCGCCCGTCGCGCTTGACCACCAGCAGGTTCACCCGGGCAACGCGCTCGTAGGTGGTATAGCGCTGCTCACAGGCCTGGCACTCGCGTCGCCGGCGAATGCCGTCCCCTACCTCGCGCGTGTCGACCACGCGCGAATCTTGCGCGCCACAGAATGGACACTTCATATCAGGCTCCACATCCCGCGCCGGACCCGGTGGTCCGGCGCTCCGTCATTCGATCCGCCTGCCGCCTGGCCCGCACCTAGCGCCGCAGGAAGGAGGGCACGTCCCGGTCGTCGCCATCCCGATCGAAGCTCTTGAGCGGGAACTCGATCATCTTGCCCGCACGGCGCTTCTCCTCGGGCTCGCGCTGCTCCGCTTGCTGCGGGGTGGAGGCCTGCACCTGCCCGTCAAAGCCGGTGGCGATCACGGTGATTTGGACCTCGTCCTCGAGCGACTCGTCGATGGCGGCGCCAAAGATGATGTTCGCCTCCTGGTCGACGACCTGGCGGATGATCTCGGCCGCCTCGGTCACCTCGTAGAGCGACAGGTCGATGCCGCCCTTGACGTTGAACAGCACGCCCTTGGAGCCATCGATCCGCACGTCCAGGAGATCTGAGTTGATGGCCTGACTGGCCGCGTCGACGGCGCGCGACTCGCCCTGCCCGCGACCGATGGCCATCAACGCCGAGCCACCGTTGCCCATGATGGTCCGCACGTCGTTAAAGTCGACGTTCACCAGCCCCGTGCCGGTGATCAGGTCGGAGATGCCCTGCACGCCCTGGCGCAGCAGGTCATCGGCCACCAGGAACGCCTCGCGCATAGAAGCCCGCTTGTCCACGATCTGCAGGAGCCGGTCGTTCGGGATGGTGATGAGGGTGTCGACGTGCTCCCGCAGCCTGCCGATGCCCGCCTCTGCCGATCGCTGGCGCATCCCGCCCTCGAACGAGAACGGCTTGGTCACCACGCCCACGGTCAGCGCACCCAACTCGCGGGCGATGCGCGCCACCACCGGCGCACCGCCGGTGCCCGTGCCACCGCCCATGCCCGCCGTGACGAATACCATGTCGGCGCCCTGCAGCAGCTCGGCGATCTCGTCCTCGGATTCCTGGGCCGCCTTTTCGCCCAGTTCCGACTTGCCGCCACAGCCCAGTCCGCGGGTGATCTGGTCGCCGATGCGCATGCGGATGGGCGCCGACGAGCGCGCCAGCGCCTGGGTATCGGTGTTCAGGGCGATAAAGTCGACTCCCTGCACGCCGACCTGGATCATGCGATCGACCGCGTTGGATCCGCCCCCTCCGATCCCCACGATCTTGAGCAAGGCGACGTCAGCGACGTCCTGAAATGCGTCCATCGTGTAACTCCTTTGATGCTATCCTCGTGGGATAAATACCTTGAGCCATTCGAGAAGCGAGGTGTACCACGCCCGGCTGCCGCCAGGTATGGGCGAAGCGCTCTGGCGCAGTTCCTCGCGAGCTCCCCATAGGAGCAGCCCCACGCTGGTGGCGTAGGCCGGGCTGGAGATGGTCTCCACCAGCCCGCGCAGGCGGCGGGGCATCCCCACCCGCACCGGCAGCTGCAGGGTGTCGGCGGCCAGTTCCTTCAGGTCGCTCAACCCCGCCGTGCCCCCGGTCACCACCACCCCTGCCGGTAGCAACCCCTCGAATCCTGAACGTTGGATCTCCTTGGCGATCAGTTCGAACATCTCCTCGGTGCGGCAGGCCACGATCTGGGCTAGCTGCCGGCGCGAGATGGTGCTCAGCGCCTCGTCGCCAAAGGTGGTCACCTCGATCATCTCCCGCGCGTCCACCGTCTCCGGCAGGGCGGTCGCGTAGCGAATCTTGATGTCCTCGGCGGTGGCCATCGGCGCCCGCAGGCCCACCGCGATGTCGTTGGTCAGGTGGTTGCCTCCCACGGCGTACACCTGGGTCTCCCAGATGCTCCCGTGGCTGTAGAGGGCCAGGTCGGTGGTGCCCCCGCCGATATCCACCAGGGCCACGCCAAGATCCTTTTCCTCATCGGTCAACACGGCGTCGGCCGAGGCCAGGGGCTGCAGCACCAGCGCCGCGACCTCGATCTGGCTCATCTCGACGCACCGCACTAGGTTCTGGATCGACGTCACCGCCCCGGTGACGATGTGCGCCTCCACCTCGAGCCGGAAGCCCAGCAGGCCGATGGGGTTGCGCACCCCATCCTGGCCGTCGAGAACGAACTCCCGCGCGATGGAGTGGATGATGCGCCGGTTGTGGGGCACCGGCACCGCCAGCGCCGCCTCCATGGCCCGGTCGATGTCATCGTGATCCACCGGCCGGTCGCCCTTGCCGATGGCCACCATCCCGCGGTTGTTCTGGGAGGAAATATGGCTTCCGCCAACCCCGACGTAGGCCCGGGTGATGGTGTGCCCCGCCACCCGCTCGGCCTTTTGCACCGACTCGGCGATCGCCGCCGCGGCCTCCTCGACGTCGGTGATGACCCCCTTGCGCAGCCCGCGCGAGGGCACCACCCCCACGCCGGTCACGCGGAGCGAGTCGTTCTCTCCGATCTCGCCGACCAGCGTACAGATCTTGGTTGTGCCGACGTCGATGCCGACGATGGTTCGCTCCAAGTCCGTGTCCTTTCTCTGCTCCGTGTACTAGCCGGGCTTGTAGGTCGGCCGGACTTCGTTCCGCAGATCAATGTACGCGACGCTCACATTCCGGCGCACCAACTCATCCACCAGCGCCCGCATGATGGCGACTTTGGCCGCGGCGTCCCCGTCGTGCCCGAGGTAGACCGGCCAGCCCTCGGCCGTGACATAGGCAACCAGGCCCGCCTCCGCCGTATAGTCGTAGCGCCGGTTGGCGGCCAACACGCGACCGAGATCCCGAGCCAGCGCCACCGGCACGCCGGGAACATACTCCTCCGGCTATGGCACCAGGCCCCCCACGTCGCGCACCACCAACAGGTCGCGCGGGTCATCGGTCTCTCCCAACACCCCGGCATCGGGCCCCAGCCACCAGTACCGCTCGCCACTCTGCCAAACGAGCGCCACGTCCTCTTCGTGGAGGGTGACGGTCACGCGATCGGGCAGCCGGCAGCGCACCTCGGCAGAGTCTATGCACCCGAATCGGTCCGGCAACTCGGCGGCCAGCACCGACGCCCGCACGGTAAAGAGGCTGTGCCCGAGAACGTCGACCACCT
>JAAZBQ010000485.1 GCA_012513725.1 Chloroflexota bacterium | reverse complement strand
GTGGAGGGCTGCAACGGCCGGCGCAGATGGGCGCGGCGCGGGCCCCGGTAGCCGGAACGCAGCCGCTCCTCGTACTGGCCCAAGGCATCGCCGACGACGACGCCTGACGACCGCTCCCGGAGTAGGCCGGTGAGCTCGGCGGCCAGGACGTTGATGCGCTCCCGATACGTCGCCGACAGCGTCTGCAGGTGTGGCTGGTTGCGGATCGCGGCAGCCTCTAGGCTGAGGCCCTCCAGATCCCGCCGCTTGGCCGCAATTGCGGCATCCAACTCCTCCCGGCGCGCCTTGAGGAGCGTCTGACGCTCGGCGGCCAGCGCGGCGGCCACGTTGGGCGCCGCCACCTTGTGCAGCCCCGCCCAGCCGAGCGGATCGTACCAGGCGCGGCGGACGGTGCCGTCGCGGTTGTACATCGGCCCGCCGGGGGCGTTCTCCCCCGAGATGGGGTCCCGAGCGTACAGGCCCCACAACCCCCGGTAGTCGCTGACCCACTCTGGCGCGGGCGAGAGGAGCACCGGGGGCTCCCATTCCCGCGCCTGGCCCGGCCCGATCGCCAACCCGTTCCCCTGGGCATAGTCGACGAACGGGACCCGCAGCAGGCTAAAGCCGCGCCCCTCATAGGGCCGCCACTGGCGTCCGCCGCCCAGCGCCCGCCGCCACGAGTCGCGCACGCGCTCGGCCAGGCGCGCCACCGGCGACACAAAGGGCAGCTCCACCTCCATCAGGTACTCGCCCGGAATAAAGTACGCCGCATGCGAGCCCGCCCCGGCGTACACCACCGGATGCTCGCCCACCTTTTCCAGATCGGGATCGTCCCAGCGGCGGCGGAGGTCATCGCCGGAATAGTCGTGGGAGGCCAGCGCCGCCCACTCGGGGCGCAGCGCGCCGTCGGGGCCGGGGTAGAGGTACAGGCAGACCATCTCCCAGTCCGCCTCGTGGTCGTTCACGCCGAAAAAGCCCGAGCGCCAGTTGTTGAACGCGTAAAAGTACCAGTACTGGAGGACCGTCCAGCCCTGCTCGCGCACCACCCGGCCATAGTAGAGGTGGCGCTGATCCTCGCCGGCCAGCGCACGGTACTCGAGCCCCGCGGCGGCGCTGGTGATGCCGGGCACCCGGCCGCGGCCCAGCAGCGTCAGCGAAAAGAGGAGATCGAGAAAGCGCGAGGTGTACCCCACCCGGGCCAGCCGGCCGCGCCCAGGTCGGAACTTCCGGCCGCCCTCGGCCTGCGGGTCCTGCTGCAGCGAGCGAATCAGCCCCGGGATGTCCAGCGGCTGCACAAAACGCAGGAACAGGGTGGCGTCCGCATTGCCGTGCCAGGGGCCCGCCAGGTCGTCGAGGGCCAGCCCTCCACGCGGCACCAGGCACGCCGCGCCCTGGCTGGGGTGATAGCGCCACAGGCTGCACGCGGCCACATAGGCGGCCACGTCCATGGGGTAGAACACCTCGCCCCGGGTGAAGCGGAAGACCGGCTCGTACCGCCGGAGAAGTGCGGCGTCGGAGGGCGCGCTCATGGGCCGCCGACCTCCTCCTCGGCCGTGATCACGGCCGGCTCCTCTTCCTCGCCGGCATAGACGACCCGCACATCCTCATAGTTCAGATAGCCGACCAACAGAACACCGGAGAGCATCACCAGGTATACATAGTCGGGCCGCAGGGTAAAGTACAGCCCGAGACTGAGGCCCAGCACGAGCGCTTGGACAAAGACGGCCACCATCCAGGCGCTGCGGCGCACGGCGAGCAACAGCGAGCCGGCCAGCAGGTCGAGCGGTACCAGGGGCCAGTACAGCGCCGCGCTCAGATCCTCCCACCCCAGGCGCACGCGAGCCAGGCCATAGGAGAGGTCCAGCACGAGCCCGGGGTCCCGATGCCACTCCAGGCGCAAGGGGCCGACCCGCGGATCCCAGGGCGCCAGCGACTCGGCGCCCAGCCGCGACGCCGCCAGCACGGGAAGAGCGAGGGCCAGGAGCAGCGCCTGACCGATGAGGAGCAGCCCGCTGATGGTCAGCGCCCAGCCGCGGTGTGGGGGCGGCCCCTGATCGAGGTGGTTGTCACTCATCGCGCCCGCCGTCCGTTCACCCTGGGCGCCCGGGTTCGGCCGGGCCCGCGCCGTGGCTCGCCAGGATGCCCCGCGCGGCGATGAGCCCCGTGGCCGCCGCTCCGGCGATGCCCCGGGCGACGCCCGCGCCGTCGCCGGCCACGTACAGCCCCTGGACCTCCGTTTGCAGGTGGCGGTCGGTCTTGGGGCGCGTGGCGTAGCGCTTGAGCTCCAGGGCGTAGAGGAGCGTGCGATCCGCGTCCAGCCCGGGGATGACGCCGGCCAACAGCTCCAGGGCCTCCAGCAGGTCCGTCACGATCCGGTGCGGCAGGGCCATCGAGATGTCCCCCGGGGTCACGTCGGTGAGGGTGGGCACCACGTCGCCGGGGCTCTTTTCCAGGCGGCCCCAGGTCGACCGCCGATGCCGGCGCAGGTCGCCGAGCGACTGGAGGATGGGGCGCCCCCCGCCGATGGTGGTGGCCAGCCGGGCGATGGAGATGCCGTACGCCGTGGTGCTCTCCACCGGCTCGGTGAGGTTGACCGAGGTGAGCAGGGCAAAGTTCGTGTTGCTGCTCTTTTCGTCGCGCAGCGAGTGCCCGTTGACCCCCACCGCGCCCTCCTCGCGGTACACTTCCTTGGCCACATAGCCCAGGGGCGATACGCAAAAAGTGCGCACCCGGTCGTCGTACGTCGGGGTGCGGACGTAGAACTTGGGGTCGTAGGAAACGGCGATCACCTCCTCCATCACCATGGAGGGGACCTCGACGCGCACGCCAATGTCCACGGGGTTGAAATAGATGGTCAGCCCGTGGCTCTCGGCCGTGTGGCGCATCCACTCGCTGCCCACGCGACCGGGGGCCAGGATCACCTCGTCCGCCGGCACCGTCTCCCCGCCCTCCAGCACCAAGCCCCGGACGCGCCCGTCGCCCACCGCCACGTTCTCCACCCGCACGCCGAAATGGAACGTGACGCCCGCGGCGCGGAGGTCGTCGCCAAAGCGCCGGATGAGCGCGGTCAGGTGATCGGAGCCGACGTGGGCCTGGCGGATGGGCAGGAACCGTACGCCCTGCTGCGCAGCGCGCCGCTCGAGGACGTGGGTGGACTCTTTGTCGGTGGGGATGACCTCCACGTCGTAGCGCTGAAAGAGCCCCTCGACGTCGGCCATCAGCGCCCAGGCGTCTTCGCGCGTCATAAAGGCGTGCAGGTCGCCGCCGATCTGGGGATGGTAGTTGATCTTGCCGTCGGAAAAGGTGCCGGCGCCGCCCATGCCGTGCAAGAGATCGAAAGGATCCTCCCAGCGGCGCGCCGAGACGTCCTGGCCCACGTCGTAGACGTGCACCGTCTCGCCGTGACGGGCCAGTTCGTGCGCAGCAAAGAGACCCCCCGGACCGGCCCCCACGATGGCGATCATGCTGCTCCTTTCCGCTAGGCACACCCAAGGGGCGCAGGGCTCGCCCCGCTAGCCATTCTACCATAGCGGGCGGCGCCTGGGTACCGGTGTAGGCCGCCATGCGGCGTGCGCGACGGAGGAGAGCAGCATCTCAGCGCGCGGGCGCGGCCACGGGTGCGGATGCGGGCGCGGCCAGATCAGCCGTCCAATAGTGCCCGTACGCAGAGTCGCCGCCGTACGCGTACCCCACGCCGATCTCGGTAAAGCCCGGGGTGAGGATGATGGCGCGGTGTCCCGGGCTGTGCATCCAGCCGTCCACAGCGCCGTCGGGGCTCGGGTAACCGGCGGCAATGATCTCGCCGCAGGACGACCACACGTAGCCCACACGGTCGAGACGCTCGTCGGCAGTGGAGCCGTCAGAGCCCATGTGATCGAACAAGTCGTGGGAGGCCATGTCCTCGCTGTGTTGCCTGGCGGCCTCGTCCAGCAGATCGTTCCTCGCCACCGCCGGCAGGCCGTGGGTGGCGCGCTCGGCGTTGATCAGGTCCACCAGGCGATCCAGCGCGACCTCCGAGGCCTCGCCTGGCGGGGTAGCGGTAGGCGGCGCAGGGCGTGTCGGGCTGGCAGAGGGCGTCGCGGAGGGCAACGGTGTCGCCGATGCCGTCGGCGCCTCGGAGGGCATGTCCGTCGCGGGCGGCGGGCCGCCGCCCGCGACGAGCAGGATCGGCAGGTAAACCGTGTGGCCGGTGGCCGCGCCAACTCGCGCTGCGAGGGGCACGGCGGTCAAGGCAATCACTGCGGCCATAACGACGATGGATCTACGCATGCGGACCTCTCCCGATGTGACGACGATCCTCAGGAAGCGGGTAGCCCCCCGATGGACCAGCACCTCTCACGATAAGTCCTGTGGGAGGTATGACGTCAAGACGACGAGAAGGTGACGAGATCGCCGGCTCCGGCCTCATCCGAGGGCCCCATCGATCGCCGTGCGATGGCCCCGTGGATGGGTTCGCGTCGTGGCGCGATCGCGCTACAATACGTCACCCCTGCGCCCACTGCCGAGGAGGCCCAACGCCGCATGCTGCGCAACCCGTCGCTGAACGTCGATCGTGACCTGCTGGCGCCCAAGGCCTTCTACTTTTTGTTCTACGCCGCCGCCGCGTCCCTGTCGCCGTACCTCAGCCTGTACTATCGGGAGGCCGGCCTAGCAGGAAGCCAGATCGGCCTTCTCCTGGGGCTCTCGCCCCTCATCTCCCTACTGGCCAGCCCCACCTGGAGCGGTTATGCCGACTCGACCCAGCGCCACCGGCGCGTGCTGATCCTGGCCATCTGTGGGGCGCTGGGCAGCGTGTGGGCACTGGCGATGGCCCGGGGCTTTTTGGCCCTCATCCCCGCGGTGGCTGCGTTCGCGCTGTTCAGCGCCCCGATCATGGCACTGGTGGACCACGCGGTGCTGGAGATGCTGGGCACCCGGCGGGCCCTCTACCCCCGCCAGCGGCTGTGGGGCGCAGTCGGCTGGGGCGTTGCGGCGGCCGGCATGGGGGCCATCACCGAGCGCCACGGCCTCCACTGGGCGTTCTACGGGTACCTGCCGCTGATGTTCGGCGGTCTGCTGGTGGCCCTGCGGCTGCCGATGTCCCAGGCGCCCCGCGCCAGCGCCCCCTTTTGGCGGGGCATGGGCCAGTTGCTGGGCAACCCCCGCTGGCTCCTTTTCCTGAGCACGGTATTCCTGGCCGGGGTCGGCGGCTCGGCGATCTTTCACTTTTTGTTCCTGCGCCTACAGGACCTGGGCGCCTCGAACAGCCTGATGGGGACCTCGCTCGCCGTCGCCTCTGTGGGCGAGGTGCTGATGTTCTCGACGGCGGGGGCGTTGGTGGCCAGGCGGGGCGCCCGGGCGCTGCTCACCCTGTCCATGGGCGCCACACTCATCCGTCTCCTGGGGATCTCGATGCTCCCTGCTGCGTGGCTGGCGCTGCCGCTACAGTTGCTCCACGGGCCGGGCTTTTCGGGGCTGTGGACGGCCGGGGTCGCCTACGCCGACGAGATGGCGCCTCCCGGCCTGGGGGCCACCGCGCAGGCGCTGTTCGGCGCGGTGAACATGGGCCTGGCGTCGTCCGTTGGGAGCCTCGTGGGCGGGGTGATCCTGGAACGCCAAGGGTCCGCGATGCTCTTTCGCTGGGCGGCGCTGGCCGTGATCGCCGCACTCGCCGTGTTTCTCCCCTCCGAACGCGCCCTCCGCCGCGCTAGGCCGGCACGGTAGAGCGCAAAGGGGCCATCCCGTTCGGGATAGCCCCCTCACTGCAACGGAACCAGGCGGCGGGCGCCCCAAGTGCCTGCCGGATGGTGGAGCTAGCTCTCCCCTCCGACCGCCGCTGGCGCGGCCTCGGGCAGTTCCGAGGTGCACTCGGGGCAGCGGGTGGCACGGCCATCGATCGTCGTAAAGCAGTAGGGGCAGGGCTTGGTGGCCGCCTCGGGCTGCTCCTCTTCCTTGCGCTGCAGCGAAGCCAGCGCCCTGACCATCAGGAAGACCGCGAACGCCACGATGATGAACGAGATGAGGTTGTTCAGGAATAGGCCCACGTTCATAGTGACGGCGCCGGCCTCCTGCGCCTGGGCCACCGTGGCATAGGGCGGCGCCGGCGTGCCGGCGCGCAGCAGGATGAACAACTGCGAAAAGTCCAATCCCCCGATCAGCAGGCCAATCGGCGGCATGATGATATCATCCACCAGTGAACGCACCACGGTGGTGAACGCCGCGCCAACGATGAAACCCACCGCCAGATCCATCACGTTGCCACGCAGGGCGAACTTTTTGAACTCCTCCATCAGCCCAGTACTACGACGTCCCAGATCCCGTACTCGAGTGGACATGGCGACCTCCTGTAGACGGGTGCAACACCGACGCGGACGTATAGTACTGCTCGACCGGCACGCTGCCAAGCGCGCCAGCAGGAACTACCCCAGGTTGATGAACACGGCGGCCACCAGCGCCACGGCGATGCCGGCCGTCTCCCGGTTGCTCACCCGTTCGCCCCAGATAAGCCGCGCCGCCACCACCGTCAGGGCCAACCCCACCGCGCTGTGGAACGGAAAGACGAGGAATCCCGAGAGCACGCCGAGGGCGGCCACCAGGGCCTGGTTCCCCACCGCGTTGGAGATCCCCAATGCCGCGCCGGGCAACAGGTCTTTGGCGCTGCTGCCCTCGCGGTGGGCGTACCAGACGCCCGCCCCCACCAGCGCAGCGGTGCCAAAGAGAATGCCCAGGAACAGCGAGGACTCGCCCTGGATGCCGGTCTTGTTGAACGTATGCACCGCCAGGAGGTTCAAGCCGTTCAGGACGAACAGGACCGCCAGCAGCCACACGGCACGCCGCTCCAGGGCCGTGGCGTGGGGTTGTGGCTTGGCTCCCAGCAGCGGCAGGGAGGCCACCGCCAAGAGGGAGCCCGCCCACTGGGCCGACGTGGGCTGTTCGCCCCACACCGCCAGGGACGCGATCACCGGAAAGAGCACTCCCAGCCGGGTAACCGCCGTGGAAATGGCCACCCCCTTGATGGCCATCAGCTTGAACAGCACGAAATAGGCCACCACGTACGACACGCCCCCCAGCACGCCGATCAGCGCGGTCGGCCACTGGGGAATCAAGTCGCCCGTGCGGGCCTGCAGCCCCAGGTTCAGGAGCGAGGCCACCGCATAGTTCACGGCCCCCACCGCCCACATGTTGCAGCGCCGCCCCTGGGCGTGGCGCACGATCAACCCGAACGCCGACGAGAACAACGTCGCAAGCAGCAGGTTCACCATCGGGTAGCCATCCCTTTGCGAAACGTACGATGTGGATGCAGCACGACGCTCAGGCCCCCAACGCCTCGGGCCGGGCCCGCGACATGACGTCGGCGTGCCAGGCGACCAGACGCCGCTGCAAGCGCTCGCATGCCGCGGCGTGTTCCGGCCGCCGCACGAGGTTGTGCAGCTCGTACGGGTCGGAAGCCAGGTCGAACAGGTGCGTCGCGGCGAACGTCTCGCGGTCCACCGCCAGCTTCAGGTCGCCCTCGCGGATCATGAACCAGCCGGAGCGATCCTCGGAAAAGACGGCGTCGTTCTCCTCCTGGTGGCGGCCGAGGATGAGCGGCGCATAGTCGCGCCCCTCGGCGCCCGGCTCAGCGGGCAGGCCGGCCAGGCCGAGGACCGTCGGGTACATGTCGGTGGAGGACATCAGCGCCGGGGTATCCACCCCCGCCGCGCCCCCCGGGGCGTAGGCGATCATCGGGATGCGGGTGGATTCTTCCCAGAAGGTCGTCTTGTTCTTGAGGCCGTGGCTGCCCTGCATGTCGCCGTGGTCGGAGGTGAACACCACGGCGGTGTTCTCCGCCAGGCCGAGCTCCTCCAGCCGCCGCAACAACCGCCCGATGCCGTGATCCATCTGGGTGACCATCGCATAGTACAGGCGCAGGTATTCGTCCAGGTCGCCCCCGTAGCGCAGGGCGTCGGGGTCCTCGTCCGGCGGGGGCGAGGGCGGGCTGAACGTGCGGGTGTAGGGATCGATGTCCGAGGCGTTGGGCCGCCGGGTGATCGGCACGTGCTCGTACAGCCGGGCGAACTCGGGCGCCGGCTGTACGGGATAGTGGGGGTTCTGGTAGGAGACGAACAGCGCGAACCGCTTGCCCGCCAGGCCCTCCAGCCGCTCGATGGCCAGATCGGTGGTCACGTCGGTGCGATGCCGATCACGGCACTGCTCGCGGCCCGCCTCGTCATAGAAGCAGACGTCCTGGTAGAACCCATTGTAGCACTGATAGCCGACGAACTCGCGGAATCCCCCGCGCAACTCCTCGGGGATGGGGCCGTTGCCCATCCCGCCGAGGTGCCACTTGCCCACGTAGGAGGTGCGGTAGCCGCCATCGTTCAGCGCATCGGCCAGGGTGCGCTCGCCCTCGGGGATGCGGTTCGCGTTGCGGAGCGCCCCCGTCTGGCAGCAGTAGCGGCCCGAAAACAGATTGGCCCGCATCGGGGTGCAGATCGGCGCCGACGAGTACGTATTGCGAAACAGCACGCCCCGCTCGGCCAGGCCGTCGAGGTTCGGCGTGTGGACCTCGGGGTTGCCCATGCATCCCACGGCAAAGGCGTGCAGTTGGTCGGCAAAGACAAACAGGACGTTCAGGCCGTCCCCGGGAGTGGCGCGCTCGGTCATCTATCGCTCCTCTATCGGTTCGTGGATCGCCCTCTCAGGCGCCTGGCGGGTTCAGGTCGATCTCGAGCGTCTCGTCCCCGCAGCGGATGGTGTACTCGCGCGTGTCGAACGGCGCCTGGCAGTAGGGGTTGTCGAACCGCGGGTACGGCCCCAGCGGTACGGCCTCTCCCGCCACGCGCAGGTCGCCCTCCCAGCCAAACTCCACCCGCCCCAGCGAGGGCGACTCGTACGTGATGGCCATGGGATCGCCCTGCAGATCGGCGGCCGCGACGGCGTCCACAAACCCCTCAAAGGAGCCGTGGCTGGCCGGATTACCCAGCTCGCAGATCCAGACGTTCTTGGGACCCAGCGCGATCAGCTCGTGGGGACCCGGCGCCCAGCCCTCGGGGGCGTCCACCGGACGGATCAGGTCGCTCACGTCTTCGCGGGGGGCCGCCCAGCGCATCGGCTGCAACGAGCGGAGGGCCACATAGCCGTTCCCCTTAAGCCCGAACACCCAGCCATCCCGCTCGCACCACGCATCCATGGCGAACTGCGGAAAGTAGGCGTGGGTGAACCACATGTGCGACTGCGCCGGGTCAAAGCGGTAGATGGCGATCGCCACGTTGCGATGGGCGGCCGCCCGGGGCATGAACGCGTTCGCGTGCCAGTAATCGGGCCGGCTCCGGCCCAGGTCCGGCGCCGCGGGCTGGGTGGTGTACACCACGGCGCGGTCGCCGAGGGTGGCCTGCCAGATGTGCTGTTGAAAACCGTGCTTGCCCTTGCGATAGTCCTGGGCGCAGGAGAGCATGTAATCCGGCGTGCGGTACGTGTAGACGTTCACCTGGCTCATCGCCGTGTTGTCGGGATCGGGGTCGTAGGGCGCCCCGATGCGCTCCGCCTCTGCCTGGTGGTCCTTGAAGGCCTTGATGCGGGGGTACATGTTGTGCTTGGGCGGGCACAGCTCCAGCGACGTGTCGATCACCAGCCGATGGTCAAAGAGCTGGGCTCCCCAGAAAAAGCCGATATCCGCCAGGCTCCCCGGATCCACCCCGTGCTCGAGGGCCTCCTCGGCGTCCAGGGAGTGGCGCTCGCGGTTCTCCATCTCGGCCGGCTCGTCGCAGGCCACCCGGGCGATGACGGGCGGCAGGCGGTAGGCGCTGGTGGCCATCATGACGGCCGAGGGGCCCAGCCGCTCACGATAGTACCCCAGCCCCCAGTACAGGTAACCCAGCACGGCGGTTGGCTCGTTGTGGGGGTTCAGGGTGAACTGGGAGTAGGTGCGCCCGTGGGTGGAGCCGAACGTTCCCCGGAACGAGTTCACGGCGATGTGGAACAGCGTCAGGTGCAAGAGCCCCTCGCTCTGCTGCCGAAAGGCGGGGTTCTCGGCATAGTCGAGGAGGTTCGGGAGGGCCATCAGGTCCTCGTCATAGTAGCAGTTCGAGTTCCACTCGGAATAGCCCAAGCGGATGCGCCAGTCCAGCCAACGCGAGATCATGGTTTCCGCGTGCTGGCGGTGCCACTCCCCCGTCTCGCCGTTGTTGGTGAACACGCGATCGGGGAACAGCTGCCCGGCCAGGAGCTCGTTCGCGTGGTGAACGATCTGGTGGTTCTCGGTGCAAAAGCACATGTCCTCCTCACCGGGCTCCGTCAGCCAGTAGATGTGGCCGACGCACGCCTCGCCGATGCGCCGTCGCAGATCCTCGTCGAGGAGGGCCGAGTCGGGATAGCGGTACAACATGCGCAGGAGGGCGGCCATGGAAAAGTCGCAGCAGTCCAGGCGCCGGGCAATGTGGTCCAGAGCGCGGCGGAACACGTTCCGGTCCAGGGCTGGCGCCTCCTCGCCGAGGCGCTCGAGTTCTAGCTTGGCCAGCTCCATGTATAGGCCGCCCCAGGGCATGCGGGTGGACTCGCGCCGAAAGCGCGAGCCGGGCGCCTGCCCCCCCACGTAGCGCAGCAATGCCATCCGTCGATCCTGGAACTCTTCCCCGATCGCC
>JAAZBQ010000484.1 GCA_012513725.1 Chloroflexota bacterium | reverse complement strand
GGGAGTGGCCCAGCCACCGTAGGGGAAGCCTCCCCGGGTGTCCTCGTCGGGCCTGCCCGGGGCCTGCATCACCCCGTCCAGGGTCACGTACTCGAGCGCTAGTATCTCGCCCATGCTTTTTCCTCCCCCTGCGTTTCGCTCATGCCTTCAGCACGCGGAACAGGAGGTGCGTGACGTCGCGCCCCTCGACGACCCGCAGACGCTCCAGGCCGATCGCCGCGTCCCCGAGTCCGTCGAACAGGCGCACGCCGCCCCCCAATAGCACGGGCGCCAGGTCGATCAGGATCTCGTCCAGGAGCCCCAGACGCAGGCACTGCTGGACGAGGCTCGCCGCGGAAACGGCGACGTCCCTGTCGCCGGCAATCCGTCGAGCCACCTCCACGGCCCGCGCCACGCCCTCCGTCACAAAGGTAAAGGGCGCCCCGCGCCCGGTGACGTACTCTTGCACCCACGCTTCGGGCACCTCGTGGGTCGCCACCACGATCGGCGCGTCGCTCGGGTGCCGGCCCTCCCAGCCGTTCGTGATGTCAAAGGTGCGCCGGCCGGTCACCAGGGCGCCGATCCGCGGGTACATCTCCTCCAGGAGAGCGGCGCTGGCCGCGGAGACGCGAAACGTCATCGTGCCGCTGGGAACGATGAACGGCGTGTCGCCCGACTGGTACCAGCGAAACAGCGCCGTGCCCCCGTCGCCCAACGGGTTGTCTGGCCCGTCGTGGGGGCCGGCGATGTACCCGTCCAGGGACATGGATAGCTCCGTCATTACCTTGCCCATACCGCCCCCTTGGCGGCTAGCGCCTTGCGCCGCCGGCCGTCGCCTCTCGCAAAAAGAACTCGCGCAACACCGGGAGCAGCGCCTCCGGCTCGACCTCGTGGGTCTGGCCCTCCAGGGTGTGGTGCTCCGCGTGGGGAATGGCCTGGGCCAGCGCGACGGCGGTGGTGTGCAGGAAGGACCATTCCGTTGCCCCGCCATCCATCACCAGGGTCGGCACCGCGAGGCGCGCTGCCCGTTCGGAGGGCAAGGCGGCTTCCTCGCCCAGAGCGGCAGCGTCGTATTCCAGCGTGTGACCCAGCGCCTGAAACTGCGGCCAGAACGGATCCTGTTGCATCCCGGCCAACTGCTCGGGCGGCATGCCCAGGAGCACCATAAAGAGGCCCACGGCGTCGCCCGGGCGGCCCGCCGCGAGCGTCTCTCGGAGTTCCCGTCGGTAGTTCCTCCAGGCCTTGCGGGCGGCGGGTTCGTCGTTGTAGGGTGGCTCGTACATGGCCAGACCCCGCACCCGACCCTCGCCAAGGGCCAGGGCCGCCTCAAAGGCCAGCGCAGCCCCCGAGGAGGCGCCAAACAGGTACGCCGACCCGCCGGCCGCGTCGATCAGTGCCTCGATGTCCTCGATCTCCCGCTCCAGGCCAAAGGGCGACGTGTCGGAACTCTCGCCCCGGCCGCGGCGATCGTAGGCGATGGCGGTGAATGCCCCGGACAGCGCCTCGGCGATCGGCCTGCTGCCGTACAGCTCGCGGTAGCCCAGGGCCCCATCCACGAGGATGAGGGGCGGCCCGCCGCCCACCTGCTCGAACGCGATGGTCGTGCCGTCTCGCGAAGTGACCGTACTCATCTCTTCCCCTTTCGTTCGGCTCACACTAGGCGCGGGCGATCTCGGCGGCCGGGGGGATGTTGTAGTTCAGGTGGAAGAGGTTCGTGGGATCGTAGCGCGCTTTGATCTCCCGCAGGCGCTCCCAGGTCGCCCCCGGGTAGGCGGCGCGCACCGGCGCCTCGCCCTCCTGGCTGACAAAGTTCACATAGGCGCCCTCTGCGAGGGGGAGGGCGGCGGCAAAGTCGGCGATCCAGGCCTCCCGTTCGGCGCGCTCCTCCGGCCGCTCCCAAAACGCCGCCAGGTTCACCAGGATCCGCGCGTGGCGGTGGGCAAAGGCGGTGGCCTCCACGGGCACCCGGGCCATCGCTCCGCCCAACACCCGCAGCTGCGCCACGCGCATCGGGGCGTTGGAGGACTCTAGGTGCGCGAGGATGGTCTCCGCCGTGTGGTGGTCGATGGCGTCGACGAACAGCGTGCGCCCGACCGCCGTGGGGTGGTAGGAGTCATCCTCCGGCTCATAGATCTCCGCATAGCCCATCGGCCGGATCAGGTCGGCGAGGGGGGTCGCCAGCGAGCGGAACGGCGCCACGGCGCGCTCGCCGGCCTCGAGGGGCCCGGCGTACACCATCAGGGCCATCATGGTGAGGCGGCCCGCGAACTCGGCGGGCAGGAACGGCATCGGCGGAGCGACCATCACGTTGGCGATGGTCGTCAGTTCCTCCGGCGCGGCGTCGGACGCGGCGATGAACCCGGCGACGACCTCGGGCGTGGCCGGCAGGACCAGCATCCCGCCTACGACCGTGCCTACCTCGTAGAGGCGGAAGAGGAAGCGCATCGCGACGCCGAAATTCCCCCCGCCGCCGCGAACGGCCCAGTAGAGATCCGGGTGCTGCTCGGCATCCACCCGCAAGAGTCGCCCGTCGGCGGTGACGACGTCGGCGGCCAGGAGGGAGTCGATGGTCAACCCGTGCTTGCGAACCAGAAAGCCGATGCCGCCGCCCAGGGTCAGGCCGCCGATCCCGACGGAGCCCGTGTCACCGAACCCGGTCGCCAGGCCGTGGGCCCCCACCGCGCTCGTGTACTCGCCCGCGGTGAGGCCGGTCTGGGCCCAGGCGGTGCGGCCGGGCACGTCGATCTCCAGCCCCCGCATATCCCCGAGGTCCACCACGAGGCCGCCTTCGGAGACGCTGTGGCCCAGGGCGCTGTGGCCGCCGCTGCGGACGGCGAGATCCAGCCCAGTCTCGCGCGCCAGCGCGATGACGCGGGCCACATCCTGATCATCCGCCACGCGGACGATGGCGGCGGGTCGCCGGTCGATCCCGCCGTAAAAGGGGGTGCGCGCCGCGTCGTACCCGGCATCGCCTGGCGCGATCACCCGCCCCCTGACGCTCTCCCGCAGTCGCGGGATCGATAGCGCGCCGCTAGAAGTCGGCGCTCGCGAACGGTTGCGTCTGGCCATCTATCGCTTACCTCCCACCTAGAGCCCGTAGGCTCTCACCATGCCGACTCGATTCGGCCCACCGCGCGTGCGGATGGGCCCAAAGGGCGTTCGCCGTGGTGCATGGCGGGCAGGCAAAGGAATGCGCGTCGGGACGATGCGGCGTGCGACTTGTGGTGCAACGGGGCGGAGCGGAGGACTGCGTGATGGGCGGCGTGGGTCTGCGGCGACCCGTATCGGTGCGATGCGGTGCAGGTCTGGGTAGCGGGCGAACATGCCCTACCCCCGTAGTGT
>JAAZBQ010000483.1 GCA_012513725.1 Chloroflexota bacterium | reverse complement strand
TTGGCCACCGACAGGGGGTTAAAGATGGTCTGGATGAACGGCACCTCGGGGTCCAGGCCGTCGCGCAGCATCCGCAGGCACTCGAGCTGGCGGCCCAGCGCGCCGCGCTCGGGGTCCAGCACCTCCAGGCGCTCCCAGTCGCCGGGCTCGCGGACGCGCCGGCGCGTGTAGACCCGGGTGCCCTCGGTGTTGCCCTCGTAGTGGGTCTCCACCCCCCAGTCCTCCACCGAGTAGCCGCTACAGGGGGTGACCTTGACCAGGTCGAAATCGTACCGCTGCTGAAATGCGATGTGGGCCCGGGCGAGGTCCGCCGCACGCTGGTCGTCGCCGGGCCAGTGCCGCCACAGGGCCACCGGCACGCGATCGACCTCCTCGCCGCGCAGCGTCGCCTCGAGCCGCTCCCGTTTGCTCATGCCGTCCATGCGCCACCTCCATCTCGACGCGGGCCTCTGCGTAGGGTGCCGTTATTGTACACTGGCGCTTGCCGCCTCGACAAGGGCCGTCGGCCGCGGTTGACGTGCGTAAGGCTGCGGTGCAAGATGGGCGCCGCTCGGTTGGGGCTCGGCATCATCGGGAGGCGTTGGGACATGCGCGAAGTGCTCTGCTATGGCGATTCGAACACCTGGGGGTACGATCCGCGGACCAAGGGCCGCTACCCCCGCGACGTCCGCTGGGCCGGCGTCCTGCGCCAGACCCTGGGAGAGGGCTACCACGTCATCGAGGAGGGGCTGAACGGCCGCACGACGGTGTGGGATGATCCCATCGAGGGCCACAAGAACGGCCGCGAGTACCTCATCCCCTGCCTGGAGACCCATCGCCCGCTGGATGTGGTGATCATCCTCCTGGGCACCAACGACCTCAAGGTGCGCTTTTCGCTGTCGGCGTATGACATTGCCAACGGGGCCGGCGTGCTGGCGCAGACGGTGCTGGCTTCGGGCGCCGGCCGGGCCGGGCGCGCGCCGGAGGTGCTGCTGGTGGCCCCGCCACGGACCACTCGGCTCACGGACTTTGCCCAGATGTTCGCCGGCGCCGACGTGCGCTCGGCGCTGTTCGCCGAGGAGTATCGCCGGGTGGCCGACCAGGTGGGCTGTCACTATCTGGACGCCGGCGCGGTAGTCCGCTCCTCGGAGCTGGACGGCATCCACTTGGAGCCCGACGCACACTGCGACCTGGGGCTGGCCATCGCCGCGGAGGTGCGGCGCATCGTGCCCGCCGAATAGCGGGCGGCCCTGGGGCAGTCATCATCAGATCATGAGAGAGGGCGATCCATGCGTACCGTTCCGGAGACCCATCGCGATATCCCCATCGTCGACACGGTCGACGTGCTGGTCGTTGGCGGCGGCCCGGCCGGGGTCGGCGCGGCGCTCAGTGCCGCCCGGCTGGGCGCCAAGACGCTGCTCGTCGAGGGGACCAACTGCCTCGGCGGCGTGGCGACCTCTGGCGGGCACAACCACATCTCGCTCTATACTGCCTGGAACGCCTACAACGACCGCATCACCGGCGGTGCCCCCGGTGACGTCGAGGAGCGGGTCGTGGGCGGTGTCGCCGAGGAGGTGCGCCGGCGCGTGTTGGCCGCTGGGGCCGGCACCTATGCCGCCGGCTGTCTCGATTACGACATCGAGGGCCTCAAGCGGATCCTGGACGTGTTGGTCGACGAGGCCGGCGTGGAGGTGCTCTACTATACTCTCTACGCCGATACCCTCACCGAGGGCGATGTCGTGCGGGGCGGGGTGATCCAGAACAAGGCGGGGCGGCAGGC
>JAAZBQ010000482.1 GCA_012513725.1 Chloroflexota bacterium | reverse complement strand
GGGCCGCCCTGGGCGCGGTGGGAGTAGCGCACCGGCTGGAACACCAACCGGTCGCCCCCCAGCCAGTGGTGGCCGGAGGCGGTGTAGAACTGCACGCCCAACGCAGGCATCGCTTCTCCCTCGCTAGATGGTGAGCCGCCGCGGGGCGAACCACACCCGCACGGTGTGGGTCATGGCGATCTGGTGCGAGTCCACGTTGTTCTCCACCTGGAAGTAGAGCCGCTGGGTCCGCCCCGGCCAGAGCATGATGGGCGCCCCCCAGGCGGTAAAGTAGCCCAGGTCCCCCACCCCCGGCATGTGGGCGTACAGGTGGCCGGTGGAGGGCTGGTCGTAGAGCATCTCGCCCGGCTCCAGTCCCACCCCCTCGGAGTAGGAGGCCAGCACCCGCCAGCCGTCGGCGGGCATGAGCGCCAAAAAGTCGATGGCCAAGTCCCCCGCCGTCTCCCGGGAGCCGTACAACGAGAGGGTCAGGGGCGCCGGGCTGGTGAGCGCCTGGGGCGCCAGCCGCAGCGTCCCCACCTCGCAAAAGAATGGCCCCACGATGTTCGGCACGGTGATGGGCGTCGTCTCGGAGAGCGCCAGCCAGGTGGCGCTGGGCGGGTACACGGCGGCCCGCAGGCGCCGCACGCCGTAGCCCACGTCGGAGCGGACCCGCAACAGGAGCCGATAGGGGCGGCCTCCCAGGGCCGCCAGGTCGCCTGCGCCCAGGGTCCAAGACATAAGCCGCGCCTCGTTCGGCGCCGTACCCCAGGTGGTGGTGCGGGCCTTGCCCCCAGAGCAGGAGGCATCCGCCACGTCCCCGCCGATGGGCCAGGCCGCCACCTCACCCTCCAGGAGGTGCGGGGCGTTCGCCACGTCCCCCCAGGTGCCCTGCCCGATGTAGTAGACCGCGCCCATCTGGGGCGATAGGGCGTCCGTCCGGGTGAGGGAGATGTCCGCCGGCGTCGGCAGCACCCCCGGGATGGCAGGGTCCGCGATCTGGACCCAGTCGTCGTGGCCGGCGTCCGCGTCGTCGTGGTTCCAGATGGTGAGCCCGCCCTGGGCGGGGCTGGCCACCGACGAGTTCCAGAGGCTGGCCTCCCGGTAGTACCCCTCCCAGTAGAAGCGGCGCGACCAGGCCACCGCCACCTCCACCGCGCCCGCGGCCATGCCCTCCTCCAGGGCGTTGGGGGCCAGTTCCACTCGCCCGGTGAGGAGTTCGGAGCGCCAGGTCTCCGTGTCCGCCGCCGTCTGGGCCTCGATGTAGACCGGCGCGCCCGCCCGGAGGGTCTGGTACTCTTCCGCCCGGCGGAAGAAGCGCTCGATGGCCTGCACCGTGGTGGAGGGGGTCGTGGAGAGGATCAGGAGCCGACACTGCTCTGCGACGTTCTGGCGGGTGACGCCGGTGAGTTCGCCCCCGTCAGCCCCGTGGGCGGCATAGGAGGTCTCCAGCCCCGACTGCTGGGGGCTGGTGGGGACGTACTCGATGAGCCGCACCAGGCTGCCGCCCAGGAGGTCCAGCGTCGTCAAGCCCCCGCCGGTCAGGCGGAACACGCTCAGTGCCACGGTCTACTCCTCCGCCCCGCAGGGCTCATAGGTCTGGCGCCAGTGGGCGATGCGCGCCTGGGCGATGGTTGCGTACCCGGGCTCCCGCTCCACCCCTGTCACGTTGCGCCAACCCGCCCGCAGGGCGCCGAGCATTTCGCTTCCCGAGCCAGAGAACGGCACCAGGAGTCGCGCCGCGTCCCGGTAGGGCTCCGGGGGCAGGATGAGCCGCGCCAGGTACTCACACAGCGCCAGTGGCTTCACCGTGGGGTGAGGGTTGGGCACCCCGACATCCCGCTCCCTCCGCGACGCCTTGGCGCAGTAGAAGAAGCGGGAAGCACCGCCAGCATCGGTATGCCCACGTGGCCCACGATGCGTCTGGAACGTTCCTCCCCAGGTGTTCCCCCCGCAGTCCGAGGGTTTGTCGGTATGCTTGGTTTCACTGTACCCGCTCTGGGCGTCCAAGATCGCCGCGCTCTCCTCATCCAGGAGGAGGTTCGCCGGCCAGCGGCCCTTGGCCTGATAGTTCGGCCTCGGGCGAGCGTCCGCCCCGTACACGTGGCTATCACGCGGCGCCTCGTCGAACGCCTCGTGGCGGTTCTTGGCCTTGGTCGCCCCTTCGTCCGCCTCCCCGGCGAACGGCACCAGGCACCCGTCAGTCCACAAGGCCCCCGCCCCGTACCTGAGGGCGGTAGCCGCATACGTCCCCGTCCTCGGCTTGCGCGCCATCAGGACCGGCTCCCAGGCCGGCTTGAGCGCCGTGCCGTAGCCCAGCCAGGTGGCCGCCTCGGGGGTCGCGGGCGCGTAGTGGTACCCATAGTCCGCCCGGAAGCGGGTGTCCCGTGGCACGAAGTCGCCCCCGGCATAGTTGGCGCCCTGCGACTGCACGCCCAGCGCCCCCGCCTCCCGGTCGATGGCCTTGGCCAGGCTGTGGCTTTTGGGGAAGCCAGACCCGTACACCCACATGAGCGTATCCGCGATCTCGAACCCCGCGCTCTCGATGGCCACCGCCAGATGATGCCAGGTCCGCGTGCCCCCGAACGCCAGGAGCACCCCGCCCGGCAGGATGAGGTCGCACACCATCCGCCACACACCCGCGTCGGGCACCCCGTGATCCCAGTGCTTACCCATGAACGAGAGCCCATACGGCGGGTCGCAGAAGCAGGCTGTGTAGCCGGGCGCCAAGACGGGCAGCACCGCCTCCACGTCCCCCACAATCACCTCAGCCCTATCACTCACCGCCGGTCCCTCCTGCGCTGAATCTCGGCGATCCGGTAGGCCAGCACTTCGATGTCGATGTCCGCGGCCACCGTGGCGTAAACCACCACCGGCGCCGGCCCCCGCCCCTTCCCGATGGGCGTCACCGTCACCCGCTCGGCCCCCGCCTCGCCCACGCCGATGAGCGTCGGGCGGCGGAACACGGCGTCCAGGCCCTTGGCGTGCCAGCCGCCGGGGTCGTAATCGTCCAGGGGGTTCGGCGGCGGGGCGTCCGCGATGCGCCCCATGGGCGAGTCCAGGGTGTTGGGCGGCGGGTTCTCGGCGATCCGCCCCATGGCCGCCTGGTCCGCCGACTCCTGGGCGGCCTGCGCCGTCTCCGCCTGCTTCCCGGTGATAAAGGCCCACACCTCCCGCACCTTGTCCGCCGCGTCGTTGAAGGGCTTGGTGATGGCCTGGACGATGCTTTCCGCCGACTCTTGCATCCAGGTCTTGAAGGCCTCGATGGCGTTCTCGATCCCCAGGAGCGCCGCATCCGCGGACTCCACCAGCCGATCCCAGGCCCCGCACACCGTGGCCCACACAGAGTCCACGTCCGTGCCAAAGATGCCCAGGACGATGTTCGCAAAGGCCTCCAGGCTCTCCCCGAACCCCTGGACGTAGCCCTCCACCGTCGTCTTGAGGGTCTCCCAGGCGGCGGCATAGTCCCCGTTCACGAACAGGAGCCAGGCCTCCATCAGCCCCAACGCCGTGGTGATGGCCGTGTCCACGGCGATCTGGATGGTCTCCCAGGCCCCTTCCAGCACCCCCTGGATGATCGGCCAGACCTCCTCCCAGTCCTCCCGGAAGGCCGCCAGCGACTCCGTGACGTTCGTGAGGAGTTTCGACCAGGCCCCCTCGATGAGGGGCATGTTCTCGGATGTCCAGGTGACGATCTTGCCCCCCTGCTCCAGGACGAACCCCGCCGCCTCCAGGAGCCACGGCCCCGCCCAGGCCCAAAAGTCCCCGAACACGGTCTGCCAGGTGGCCAGGGCCTCCCCCAGGAGCGGCCCGGCGTCCTGCACCATCCCCACCACCGCCGTGATGATGGGCTCCAGGGTCGTGGAGAGGGTCTCCCAGGCCCCCGTGAAGGCCTCCACCGTCGCCGGCCAGGCCTCCTCGAGGGCGGGCCGCAACTGGTCGTAGGCCCCCTGGAAGGCGCCCCGGGCGTCCTCCAGGAGCCCCGGCAGGGTCTCGGAGAAGAGCGGCGCCAGGGCGGTCACCAGGTCGTCCCAGACCTTCTGGCCCTCCTCCAGGGCCAGGGGGGTGAGCACCGCCCACCAGAACCGGACGCCCGCCCAGAAGGCCTCCAGGGTCCCCACGATCCCCGTCAGGCGCTCCCGGATTCCCTGGGCCATGTCGTTGTTGCCGATGGCGTTCCCCACCACCTCCCAGGCCTCGATGGAGAGCGGCCCGGCGTCCTGGGCGGCCTGCACGAAGAGGTCGATATGGGAGCGCACCCCGGAGAGCCACTGGCCGATCCTGTCCGTGATGGGTTTCGTGGCGTCCCGGATGCCGCCCCAGTTCTTGGTCCAGGCGGTGGCCAGGAGGCTCACGCCGGTGATCAGGAGGAAGATGGGGTTGGCGAGTTGCCCCAGGAGGGTCACCACCCCGGAGGCCCAGTTCATCGCGGAGATGGCGGCAAAGCCCAGGGCCATCCACTTCAGGCCCGTGATGATGCTGTCCATGTTCTGGGTCACCAGGTCCAGGTAGCGAAAAAGCGTGGCCCCCCGGTCCTCGCCAAAGAGCCCCAGGATCAGCGCCCCGCCCAGGCCCCGCCCGCCGGTGAGTTCCTGCTCCTCCTGGAAGAGCCCCAGGAGTTCGGTGTCCTTTTCCGGGTCGTTGGCGTACTCCTTGATGAGGTCCTGGACCCGGAGCACGGCCTCCAGTCGGCTCACCACCCGGTCCACCGGCGCCACCAGGTCGGTGAAGGTAGCCCCCAGCGCCGCGCCCCACTCCTCCAGTTTCCCGGTGTCCTTGAGGGTCATCACCACGTCCAGCATCCGGGAGAGGAGCCCCGACGCCACGTCCACCGCCGGCCCCATGATCTTGGGCAGGGTGAGCATGAACACGTCCGCGAACGTGGACTGGAGACCCATCAGGGTCGTGGACATGCGCTCGGAGGCGCCGCCAAAGTTCACCTGGGCGTACTCGGCAAAGGACTCCGTAAACTGCTGCCAGGTGATCTGGCCGGCCTCCAGGGCCGCGTTAAAGTCCTCGTGGTTCTGGACGTTGAGCCCCAGCCGCTCCCCGGTGAAGCGCAGGACGGAGTTCAGGTCAAAGCCCGCCATGGCCAACTGGCGGATGTCCATGGCGGTGACCTTGCCCACCATGCGGACCTGGGCCAGGTTGTAGGCCATGCGCCCCAGCACGTTGTTGTCCGCCCCGACGCCCGCGGCAACGTTCAGGAGGGCGGAGGTGAAGGACATGGCCTCGTCGGAGGCGTAGCCAAAGGCCATCGCCGTGCGGAAGGTGTTCTGCACGGAGGCCAACTGGTAGGGGGAGTAGATGGCGATGCGCGAGATTTCGTCCATCAGCCGCTTGGCGGCCTTCTCGGCCTCCGGGTACACCTCGGCGACGGAGCGCTGGTTGGCATAGTAGGCCTCGGAGACGGTGACCATCTCG
Organism: Chloroflexota bacterium; assembly: GCA_012513725.1. Taxonomy (GTDB): domain Bacteria; phylum Chloroflexota; class Anaerolineae; order UBA1429; family UBA1429; genus JAAZBQ01. The sequence goes on along the minus strand of JAAZBQ010000482.1, from coordinate 721 downwards.
CGCTCCAGGGCCGTGATGGTGGCGATCTCCGCGCCGACGCCGGCGAGTTCGTTCTGGCGCATCTGGAGGGCGGCGAGGGTCTCCTGCCGGGTGGCCTCGGAGGTGCTCTCGTTCCAGGCGTCCATCTGGAGGGTGGTCGCCGCGATCTCCTCGTTGAGCCGCGCCTGCTGGGCGGTGAGGGCGTCCAGCCGGCCCCGTTCCGCCTCGGTGAGGGACCGCTGCACCTCGCTGCCCGCGGCGACCAGGTCCCCCTGGGCGATCTCCCGGGCCAGGAGGCCGATCATGCCGACCTCCATGGCCTGGTACTGGCCCGTGGCGGCCAGGGCCTGGTCCCAGACGCCCTTCAGGGCGCTGCCGATCTGCTGGAAGAGCCCGGCGGCCAGGAAACCCGAAGCGGCGGCGGTCATGTCCCGGAAGAACCCGGACACCCCGCCGCCGGCGTATTGCGCATCCCGGGAAAAGTCCCGGAGTTGCTGGGAAGAACGCTGGAGCCCACTCTCGAAGGAGGAGGTCTCCGCGCTCACCGTCGCGTAGAGGTTGGCGACCTCGCCGCCGCCCCCGGCCCCGCCAAACAGGCTACTGAAGAAGCCCATGTCGTCTCTCCCCGGCCCCCACTACCCCCGGGCGCGTCACCGCGCCGTACCCTTCTCCCACTCGGAGACCCGGGCCTCCACCCCCAGACAGATGAGGTGGGCCTCGATCTGCTCGGGGTCCTCAGCGT
>JAAZBQ010000481.1 GCA_012513725.1 Chloroflexota bacterium | reverse complement strand
TGGGAGGCCCACGGCGACCCCTGCGAGGTGGCCCTCCTGGTGGCGGCGGCCAAGGCCGGGATCGAGGCGGTGCCCCTCCGGCAAGAGTTCCCGCTCCTGGCCGAGCTGCCCTACACCCCCACCCGGGGCTATATGGCCACCCTCCACGACCAGGGGGCCGATCGCCCGCGGCTGGCCTACGCCCGGGGCGAGCCCCAGGCCGTGATGGGGCTCTGCCGCACCGCGTTGGGCTCGCAGGGCGGCACCGTGCCGCTGGATATCGACGCCATCGCCCACGAGGCGGACCTCCTCGCCATCGATGGCCTTCAGGTGGTGGCCATCGCCGGCGGCGAGCTGCCCCGGGGCGCCGAGGCCCTCGAGGAGGAGGCCCTGGTCGGGGAGTTGCAGTTCCTAGGCCTGCAGGCGCTCTCCGACCCGCCCCGCCCGGAGGCGGTGCTGGACCTGGAGCGCTGCCGGAGGGCCGGGATCGCCGTCAAGATGCTTTCCGACGATTCGCCCCGCGCCGCCGCCGCCCTCGCCGACGAGCTGGGCCTCGCCGAGCGCGAGGCCGTCTGGCGGGTGCCGGCGGATGCCGAGACGCCCCGTGTAGCAGACCCGGACGCGCCGGCAGAGGCGACGAGCAAGGGCCCCTCGGTGCTGACCGGCGCGGCGATGGCGGCCTATACCGACGACCTCCTGATCGCCGAGGCCGAGCACGTGCGGGTGTGGGCGGGGCTGCGCCCGGCCCAGCGGCTGCGCCTGGTGGAGGCGCTGCAGGCCGGCGGGCGGGCGGCCGCCATCACGGGCCACGACATCGCCGACGCCCCCGCCCTCCGCGAGGCGGCGGCCGGCATCGCCGTCGGCCGGGAGGCGAGCAACCGGGCCGCCGGGCGCGCCAACGTCCTGTCGCTCGTGGCCTCCGACCTCTCCATCGGCCAGCGGGGGCTGCGGGCCATCGTCGGCGCCCTGGAGGAGGGCCGCCGCACGCTGGATAACGTCACCCGCGTGCTGGTGTGGGCGCTGCCGATGCACGGGGCCGAGGCGCTGGCGCTGTTGGCCATCGTCGTGTTGGGCGGGCCGCTGCCCCTCACGCCGAGCGGCGTGCTGTGGGCCAACGTCCTGGTGGCGCTGGCGCTGGGGGTGCCCCTGGCCGCCGAGGGGTTGGAGCCCGAGGCCATGGAGCGCCCGCCGCGGGATCCGCGCGGCTCACTCCTCACCCAGCCCTTGCTGATCCGGGTGTTTGCCGTCGCCGGGCTCGAGTTCGTCGCGGTGTTGGGCATCTTTGAGTGGGAACTGGCGTTGGGCGCCAGCGTGGCCGCCGCCCAGACGGCGGCCCTGAACGCCCTGGTGGCCGCCCAGTGGGTGTACGTGCTGGCCTGCCGGTCGCTGGCAGTGCCGTTCTGGCGGATGCGGCCGGGGGATAACCCCGCGCTCGCGGGCGGCCTGGCGCTCACGGTGCTCCTGCAGGTGCTGTACACCTATGTGCCGGGCCTGCACGCCCTCCTGGGCAGCGCGGCGCTGGGGGTGGGCTCTTGGATCCGCATCGTGCTGGCCGCAGGGGTGGTGCTGGCCGCCGCCGAGGCGGTCAAGGCGAGGACGAGGAAGGAGGTCACCGGCCTATGAGCGACCGCGAAGGTTCGGGGGGCACCATGCGAGAGGCGCTATCGCGGTTCGTGACGTCGCGGGAGGTCCACAGTCGCCCGGCGACGATCGGTGACGTACGCGTGGAGACGGTGGCGCGCTACGGCGCGCTGCATACCCCGCTGGGGGCCTATGCGGTGAAGAAGCCGACCGCCGTCATCGTGCGGCGCGGCGACCGGGAGGAGCGCGTGCCGATCCACGACGTCACCTGGGTGGTGTTCTGGGCATTGATGGCCCTCGCGGCGGTCTTTGGGCTGGCCCGCTGCGCCGCCGCCATGGGGAGGAGGTAGAGGCATGACGGAGAACCATGATGAGGTAGTGGCCCAGTCGGTGCACACCATCGACGAGGGCTATAGCCTGCTGGAAAAGCTGCTGCGGGTCGTCGAGCACGGCCAGATATTCGGGCCCCCGATCACCCAGGGAGAGCACACGGTGATCACGGCCTCGGTGATCCGGGCGGGCTACGGGTTCGGCTTTGGCGTCGGCGAGGGCGGAGGCCCCGCCGGGCCCATCACCGACGAGGACCAGGGCGCCGAGCCCTTCGAGGGGATCGAGCAGCCGCCCCGGGGCACGGGGGATGTCCCTGCCGCCGGAGGCGCCGGGGGCGGGGGTGGAGGAGGCGGGGCGTCGCTGGGGCGCCCGGTGGCCGTCATCACCATCGGTCCGGAGGGGGTGGAGGTCAAGCCGGTGATCGACTGGCTCAAGATCGGCCTGGCCGCCGCGACGACGCTGGGCGCGATGTTTGCCATGTTCCGCGCCATGGCCGACACCGCGGCCAACCTGCGCGAGTGAGGGAAGCCAAGAGGGACGCAGAGACGCAGAGGGAAGACGCAGAGACGCAGAGAAGACAGGAACATAACTCCAAGGCGCAGCGAGCACGATGCGGGGCCTGCAGGTCCCATGAGCGGGTCGCTCGCCTCCCACTGACGCTGCGGGACCTCTGAGCCCTCTCTGCGTCTTCCCTCCGCGTCCCTCTTGCCTGCGTTCCGCATGACGGCGCCAAGAGGGAGCGTTGGAAAACGAAAAGAGGCCGGTTCCCGAAGGAACCGGCCTCTCCCGTTACTGTTGGACTACCAGCGCTCGCGACTGCCGCCGCCGTCACGATCGCGGCCGCCGCCGCCGCGGCCACCACGACCGCCGCCGCCATAGCCGCCACCGCCACCGCCGCGACCGCCGAACCCGCCGCCGCCGCCGCTCTCACGGGGACGTGCTTCGGATACGCGGATCTCGCGACCGTCGACCATCGTGCCGTTCAGACCTGCCACGGCCGCCTGCGCGGCCTCATCGGTGGCCATTTCCACAAAGCCAAAGCCCCGCGGACGCCCGGTCTCCCGGTCGGTGATGACGTTGACCGTCTCTACCTCGCCGTAGGCCGCAAAGGCCTCCCTGAGCCTGTTCTCGGTCGTGTCGTAGCTCAGGTTACCCACGTACAAATTCTTACCCATGCTGAGTTTTCTTCCCTCTGACAAAAATCTTGAAACTGCCTGACCCATTCGTGGACGGTTACAAATACCCTTCAAGCCCTTGGCGTTTTTTTCTGCGGCCTGCACGGCGGTCTGTCCACGACTCTCAAACTCAGCGAAAGAGTAGCCTGCCGTACCTCCTGCCGCAGTCTCTTCGCCCCACACACGAAGGTAACCCTCTGCGACCCGCGCCGCTTGGTTCCCTTCACTCTATCCCAC
>JAAZBQ010000480.1 GCA_012513725.1 Chloroflexota bacterium | reverse complement strand
TGGGCGGCGGCGACAACGTCCGCCACACCCAGGCCGTACTTGTCCAGCAGGGCGTCGTAGGGCCCCGTCTCGGCAAAGCGGTCGCGCAGCCCCAGGCGCACCAGGGGAGCGGCCGCCGTCTCCGCCAGGCACTCGGCCACCCCGCCGCCCAAGCCCCCCACGATGCTGTGCTCCTCGACGGTGATTAGGCCGCCCGTCTCCTCTGCACAGCGGAGCACCAGCGCCTCGTCCAGCGGCTTGATGGTGTGCATCTCCACCACCCGGGCGTCCACGCCCTCCGCGGCCAGGACCTCGGCGGCCTGCAGGGAGCGGGCCACCATCACCCCGCAGGTGATGAGGGTGACGTCGGTCCCTTCCCGCAGCACGACGCCCTTGCCGATCTCCGGGCGGTAGGCGTCGGTGAACACCTGCGGCACCTCGTTGCGACAGAGCCGCATGTACACGGGCCCCTCCCAGGCGGCCACCTGGGGCAAGAGCCTCTCGACGGCCAGGGAGTCCGCGGGCACGACGACGGTCAGGTTCGGCAGGCTGCGCAGGATGGCCAAGTCCGTGATGGCGTGGTGGGTGGGGCCGTCGAAAGAGTCCGAGAGGCCCGCGTAGGCCCCCGCCAGCTTGACGTTCGCCCGACCGTAGGCCAGGTGGGTGCGCACCTGCTCCAGGGCGCGGCTGGCAAAGAGGAACGCAAAGGTGTTGGCCACCGGCACCTTGCCCGCCTTGGACAAACCCACCGCCACGTCGACGAGGGCCTGCTCGGCGATCCCCACGTTCACGAACCGCTCGGGATAGGCGGCCTCGAACATGCCGGAGCGGTCCGAGTTCTGCACGTCGGCGCTGAGCACCACGAGGTCCTCGCGCTGAGCGCCCAGGGCCACGAGTGCCTGGCCATAGGCGTCGCGCATGGAGGTGGGGGGGCCGAACGGATCGCGCACTAGGCTTGCCATTTGGCCACCTCCGCCTCGAGTTCTGCGAGCGCCGCGTCCAGCTGCGCCTCGGTCGGCGCGCTGCCATGCCAGTAGGGGTCGTTCTCCATAAAGGAGACCCCCTTGCCCTTGGTGGTGCGGGCGATGATCACCGTCGGCTTGCCGTGCATCTCGTCGGCCCGGTCCAACGCCTCGAGCACCTGGAACATGTTGTGCCCGTGGATCTCGATCACGTGCCAGCCGAATGCCCCCCACTTGTCGCCGATCGGCTCGGTGGGCAGGACGTGCATGGTGGTGCCGGTCTGCTGCACGCCGTTATAGTCCAGGATGGCCACCAGGTTCTCCAGCCCGTACTTGGCCGCCACCAGGGCCCCCTCCCAGATGACGCCGGCGTTGATCTCCCCATCGCCCAGGACGGTGTAGACCCGCCACGAGGCGCCGGACATCCTCGCGCCCAGCGCCAGTCCGGCGCCAACGGCCACGCCGTGGCCCAGGGGACCGGCCGGAATCTCCACCCCCGGCGTCTTGGCCGGCTCGGGGTGGCCCTGCAGGCGGCTGTCGATGGCGCGGAAGGTCATCAGCTCCTCGATCGGCAGGAATCCCCGGTGTGCCAGGCAGGTGTACAGCATGGCGCAGGCGTGGCCCTTGGAAAAGAGCAGCCGGTCGCGATCCGGCCAGTCGGGGCGCTCCGGGTCGACGCGCAGGTGGTGAAAGTACAGGGCCGTGAGGATCTCGGCGCTGGAGAACGCCCCACCAATGTGGCCCGTCTGGTGGTTGTACACCATCCGTAAGACCTGCATGCGGAACTCATAGGCGCGCCGGGCCAGGTCCGCCACCATCTCCGGGTTGTGCTGCGGTCCATAGGGGTATACCCTGGCGCCCCCCCGCACGCGTTCCAGTACAGCCGTCACCGTTTCCTCCGTTCTCCGGTCAGCGGCCGCCCGCGGGGGCGGCCGGGATGAGCGTTCTGAGATAGTCGATTGCCGCCCGGGCCGCCGCGTCGGGATCCGGGTGCGGCAGGATTTCGGCCGTCACCCACCCGTCGTAGCCGATCTCCCCGAGCACCGCCAGGATGGCGGGGAAATCGAGGTGTCCCTGGCCCGGGGCCAGGCGGTTCGAGTCGGCGAAATGCACGTACCCCACCCG
>JAAZBQ010000479.1 GCA_012513725.1 Chloroflexota bacterium | reverse complement strand
TCCGGGTGGGCAAAGACGGCCATGAGTGTCTTGTCGCTCATACCCTCTCCTTCGTGCCTGCTGCGCGATTAGGCGGGCCAAGGAACGCCGGCCTGGGCCAGGAACCCCTCCAGCACGGCCGCCGCGTTCTCGGTGGGGGTCTCGGGCTGCAGCGCCTTGGCTGGGCCCAGGACGTACCCGCCGCCCCGGCCCATCTCATCGGCCAGCCGCGCCACCTCCCGGCGGATCTCGTCGGGCGTGCCAAAGGGGATCGTCGACTGGGAGCCGAGCCCGCCCCAGAACGTGATATGGGCGCCGTACTCTTGTTTGAGCGCGTAGGGGTTCATGCCACGGGCCTCGGGCTGCACGCTCTCCAGCACGTCGAGGCCGATCTCCACGAGGTCGGGCATGATGTCGACCACGCTGCCGCAGCAGTGGCTGAGGCAGTACTTGCCCGCCGCGTGCACCTGCTCGTACATCCGGGCCAGGCGCGGCTTGATGAACCGGCGCCAGCGCTCGGGCCCCAGGAGGATGCCCTGCTGATAGCCCCAGTCGTCGGAGAACAGGATGCCATCGACGGGGAGCGCCAGCAAACAGTCGATGACCTCCATCTGGTGAACGGCGACGGCCTCCACCAGCGCATCGTAGAATGCGGGATCGCCCGCCGCGTCCATCAGGGCCTCGTTGAACCCCCGCAACGTCCAGGCGCGCTCAAAGAGCCCGAACCCGAACCCCGCCACGGTTAAGCGGTCGGGACGCGCGGCGATGGCGGCCTCTGCCTTCTCGCGCCAGCCCGGCCGAAAGCACCGGTCCATTGCGGGCCACTGGAACCCATCGAGGGACGCCTCCGGTAGGGCGGGCTGCGCGAGGTGGTTGGGCCGTCGGTCGATGCGCCAGACGCTGCCGAACGCATCGGTGAAGAGCGGGCTGTCGCCCGGCTCGTAGCCCGCCACACTGAGATTGGCCCCGCCGACGGTGACGATGGCGTTCTCCAGGAGCGCCCGCCACCCGTCCGAGGCATAGTGCTCGTCGAGGGCGCGGGCCACGTTCTCCTCCATCCCCAGGACATAGGGGACGTGGTCCGTCTCACGGTGCGCGATCTGAGCGAGTACGAGATCCCTCGGACAGGTGGTAGTGGCGTTCACGGGTCCTCCTCGACGTGGTTGGGCACTAGGCGTTCACGACGTTCTGTGGCTCTCCCCGGGCAAAGGACGCGATGTTCTCGACGACGATCTCCAGGAGCCGAGCCCGCGCGGAACGGGTGGCCCAGGAGATGTGCGGCGTGACGTAGCAGTTCTTGGCCGTGAGGAGCGGGTTGTCGGGCGGCGGGGGCTCTGCGCTCAGCACATCCAGGCCGGCGCCGGCGATCTGCCCGGCGTTCAGCGCCTCGGCGAGGTCCGGCTCGTTGATGACCGGGCCGCGGCTGGTGTTGATGAGCAGGGCCGTCGGTTTCATCATGGACAAGTACTTTTTATTGACCAGCCCCTCGGTATCGGGCGTGAGGGGGGTGTGCAGGCTGATGACGTCGCTCTCGCGAAACAGAGTCTCAAGGTCGACAATCCGGGTGCCGTTCTGCTCGGCGTCCTGGACAAACGGATCGTAGGCGATGACCTCCATGCCAAAGGCCTTGGCCAGCTCGCCGGTGGTGCGGCCGATGCGCCCATATCCCAGGACGCCCATGGT
>JAAZBQ010000478.1 GCA_012513725.1 Chloroflexota bacterium | reverse complement strand
CGTGGGCTTCCAGCTTGCCCAGCATCTCGGCCGCCAGCCGCCGGGGCGTCGCCGCGGCGAGGTCCACCGGCTCCACCAGGACCGCGGGCTCGTAGGCGCGCCAGTACGCGCCCCCCTCCGCCTCGGCATCCACCGCCAACAGCACGCCCAGGGGACCGGCGTCGGTGGTGACGTTGGCATAGACGGAGAACGCCGGCACCCGACGGAAGAGCGCCTCGGCAAAGGCCTGCCACCCCCGGCCCTGCTGGTAGGCGCCGGAGGGCCCCAGGGCCGCCTCGCGCAGGGCCCCGAGCGCCGCCCCGTCGCCCGACACGTCGTGGGCCGCCGGGGCCGGTCGGCCCGTTCCGTCGTCCTCCTCGGCGCCCGCGGTGCGGCGGGCCTGGCCCTCCAGGTAGGGGCGCAGAGAGCGCTCGTAGAGGTGGTTGCGTACCTGGCAAGGCTGGGAGGGCTTGATCGCTCCGATCATCTCCAGGGCGGCCAGCACGGGATCCACCCGGCTAAAGGGGATCTGTGCGCCATCCAGCACGATCTCGGCCAGGCGCTGGCGGGCCTGCGGCAGCCTCTCCAGTTCGCGAACCAGGTGGTGGAGGTTGTCGTCCTCGACGAGGAGTTCTTCGGCGGCGGCCTCGATCTGCTCGGGCCCCAGCCGCTTGGCCCGGTGCTGCTCCAGGAGCGCGCACAGGCGCATGGTGAGGTAGGGGTGGCCGCCGGTGAGCGCATAGATCCGTTCGGGGGCCTCTTTGGGCACCGAGACGCCGATGCTGCGGAACAGCCCCACCAGGCGCCCCACGTCGGCCGGGCTGAGATCCTGGAGGTAGATCTTTTCACAGATGTTCAGCGGCGAGTTCGTCCCGTAGGTCAGCCCGTAGAGGTCCACCGCCCCGGAGAACACGAACAGGTACTTGGCCAGCTCGCTGCGCAGGCCGCGCCCCTGGGTAAAGACGGTGCGCACGGCGTTAAAGAACGAGTCGGAGGCCTCGGCGCTCAGCGCGCCGACCTCGTCGAGGAGAATCAGGATGCGCGGGGTGTTGATCGTCTTGGCCAGGCGGGAGAGGAGTTCCAGCCAGTCCACGGCGTTGGTCACCCCGGGATCCAGGTCGGCCAGGCTCGCGTCGCCGGTGGCGCGGCGTAGTTCCTCCACCAGGCGCGCGGCGACGAATCGGTAACACTCGCCGGGCTTTTGGCCGCGCAGCACGGAGAGGTCGATGAACACGCAGGGGTAGGCCTCGCCGAGGAGGTCCACCAGCCGCAGGAGCAGCGTCGTCTTGCCCATCTGCCGGGCGCTGAGCACGGCGACGTACTGGGTGACCGAGGGCTGCTGGGCGAGACGCAGGGCCCGGCGCAGTTCCGGGCGGTCGATGAGGAGTTCCGCGTCGCTCTCGGCGGTGAGCGGGCCGCGGGTCTTGAACGTATCCCCCCGGGCTGCCCCGCCCTTGGGGCGGGCGACCCCGCCTTCGGGGCGGGCGGAGGCCTTGGGCGCGGGCTTGGCCCCCGTGGCCGGCGCCTGCTGGGGGGGCGGCGCGGTCGCGGCCGCCGCGGCATCGCCGACCGTCCACAGTCGGCCGCTGGCCGAGCGCAAAAAGAGCACCGGCGCCCCCCAGGCGAGGGGGTCCGTCCCCGTGGCGCTGGCGCCCATGCGCCCCTGGGCCACGCACTCGTCGATGGTACGCCCCTGGGCCAGGGCGCGGTAGAAATGCTCGCTGAAGCGGATGGCGGCGCGGTCCTCGACGGGCCACTGCATGGCCACCACGGCGGGCACCTCCCGGCGCACCAGGGAGGGCCCCACCCCGGCCCAGGCGCCCTGGGCCGTCTCACAGGCGTTCAGCACCACCAGGTTCACTCCGTAGCGCCGCAGCATCCGCGCGGCATCGGGTGCCGCCAGGGGCGCCATGCCCCGCTCGCCGTCCTCCAGGAGCAGGAGGCCGCAGTTCAGCCGCCGGTCATAGCCGGCGTGCCCCACATAGTGCACCACGTCGGGCGTGTGCTCGTACAGGGCGCCGTGCAGCCGGTCCTGGGTCAGGTGGTCGACGAACACCACCTGTAACTGGTCCTCCGCCGAGAGGCCGGCCACCGCCTCGCGCAGCACGGCGAACTCCCGGCGCCAGTCCAGCTGGACCTCCTCCTTGGGCGCCGCGGAGACGGCCAGCACCTTGAGCCGGGTGCCGTGGCGCAGGGCCGGCGGGGGGGAGTACAGGCGGATGTAGCGCACCACGGAGACGAGAGGGTCAAAGACCAGGAACTCGCCCCGGCGCGAGTCGTACAGGAGCTCCCAGGGGAGACGGGAGAGCTCCCAGGAGTCGATGTGCAGCCGCAGCCGCAGGCCCCGGCCGCGCTCTCGGGCCACCTGGTACGATTCGTACCACAGGGTCAGGCTCTGCTGGGAAAAGATGCTGACGGCCAGCCGGCGCCCGAGGCGGGTGGCCACCTCCTCGGAGAGCGAGGTGAGACCCTCCACCGCGTCGACGTCGATCTCCAGCCGAAAGGCGTAGCGCCCACCCTCGCCCGCCGGCGATTGCAGGACCTCGGCGATGCCCTCCTGGGCGGCAGGGTTCCATTCCCCGAGGCGGAGATCAAAGCTGAGATAGTCCATTGGCGGCGTGCTCCAGGGTGGGTGCGGGTGGCGGGCATTATAGGGGCGCGGTCGGTGAAGCGTCAAGGCGACTGTCCGCGAGGCGAACCGCCGTTCGGCGATGAGGGCGTGGCG
>JAAZBQ010000477.1 GCA_012513725.1 Chloroflexota bacterium | reverse complement strand
GAGCGCGATGCGCTAGAGCGCAAGGTGGCAGACCTCGAGGCCGCCCGAGTGGAGGCTGAGCGCGCGCTCGCGACGCTCCAACGCAGGTGCCGGCTGCAGGAACGACTCCTCGACTCGGCGCGCCGTGTCGCCTCGACCCTTGACGCGACCCAGGTCCTGACGCGCATCTGCGGCGAAGCGCGGCAGATGCTGGCCGCCTTTGGGTGCGCGGTGTACGTCCTCGACCCGGACCACCGGTTGCTGATGCCCGTGGTCTCGCTGGAGCCCCCCTTTGAGCGCGACGTGTTGGCCGCCCCGCTCCGGCTCGATGCCAGCCTGACGGGGCAGGCCGTTCTCGCCGGCCATGCCATGATCTTTAACCACGCCTTTGACCATCCCCTGGCTCAGCAGATCCCTGGGACGCCCGATCTGCTCGATGAGCGCGTCATCGCGGCGCCGTTCCTTGCCCCTGGCGATGGCACAGGGGCCATCTGCCTCAGCCGCACGGGAGACGAGTTCACCTACGAGGACGTACAGGTCGTCGAACTCCTGGCAGACTATGCCTCGCTGGCGCTGCGCAACGCCCGGGTGCATAGCGACCTGCAGGACGAGGTCGATGCGCGCAAGCGCGCCGAGGAAGCGCTCCGCGTCTCCGAGGTGCGCCATCGCACGCTGATCGACCGCGTGCCGGTGGGCCTCTACCGTACCACGCCCGATGGCATCCTGCTCGACGCCAACCCGGCCCTCGTGGCGCTCCTGGGGCTGGCGGATGGCGAGTCTGCCCTGGGCTCTCGTGTGACCGGCTTTTTTGCGGATCAGGAGGCTCGCGGGGCGGAGCAGCGCGTCCTCGCCGAGCGGGGCGAGGTGGTGGGTTACGAACTGCGGATCCGGCGGGGCGACGGCACCGTGATCATCGTAGAGGACTCGGCCCGCGCCGTGTACGACGAGGATGGGGCGCTGCTGTACTACGAGGGCAGCCTGCGCGACGTGACCCAGGAAAAGCAGGCCCGTGCGGAGCGCGAGAGCCTGATCGCCCAGCTGCAGGGCGCGCTCGCGCGCGAGCGGACGCTCAGCGGCCTGCTGCCGATCTGCGCCTGGTGCGGCAAGGTGCGCGACGACGAGGGCTACTGGAAGCGGCTCGAGCGGTACATCGCCGAGCACTCCCTGGCCCAGTTCACCCACGGCATCTGCCCCGAGTGCGCCGCGCGCTTGGGCGGCCAGTCTGCACCCGATGGCGGAGGCGACACCGTGGAATCCGCGCCGGACGCGCCCGGGCGAGAGCCGCACGAAGACTGAGGCGGAGGTTCGCAGTGCGAAAAGGGGGCGCCCGGCCGGGCGCCCCCTTTTCGTGCCGGGGTGCGGTGCGTCAGGCCCGGAACCCGGCCGGATCCAGCGTCATCTCTTTCATGCGCCGCACATAGTACATATAGTGCTCGAGGGGCACGTCCGGCGGCACCAGGTGGTCGCACCAGGGGATGTAGCCGCCGTCGGCGACGATGGGCGCCACGTGGGCCAACTCGGCGTCGATCGCGGCCGGCCCCTCCTTCATGGCGCGCTTGTCGATGCCGCCGATCAGCCGCAGATCGCGCCCGAACTCCTTGCGCAGCGCCACGGCGTCCATCCCCGCCGCCCGTTCGATGGGGTAAAGGCCCGTGACGCCGCCCTCCAACCACAGCGGGACCAGCGGCCCCGAGTCGCCGTCCGAGTCGACAAAGATCAGGTGGGCGCCGTGGTCGTGGAACAGCGACGTGACCTTTTTATAGGGCTCCAGCATGAACTCCCGGAACATCCGCGGCGAGATGTGCGGTCCCGCTTTGTAGGCCATGTCCTCCCACATGGTGACATAATCGATCTCCACCTCTTGTAGCGCACGCTCCAGCGTGGTGACCAGGAACTCGGCGAGATAGTCCATCATCTCGTGCATCCAATCCGGGTCGTCGTAGAACGCCGTGCAGACGTTGTTCAGCCCCATCCAGTTGCGGATCCAGCCATAGATCGAGCCGCCGCCGATGGCCAGTGGATAGTCGCGCTGGGCCCAAATGCGCTTCTTCTCCTCCCAGTACAGGGGGTAGCGGGCGGGGGAGGCCGGGTTCAGGCGCGGCTTGATGACGTTCTCCCAGTCGTCGCGGGTCTCCATGGGGAAGCGTAGCCACTGGGGCATGCGGCCGGCGCGGTCGCCCTTGAACTGTTTGCAGATGACGCCATCCGTGCGCCGAAAGACCTCGTACTCGTCGGTCTCCTCGAGGGTCTCGCGCTGAAAGCCGGGCATTAGGCCGATGGAGACGGGCACGTGCTCGCGCCGGTCCACGTCGAGGTACTCTTCCAGGTGCACGTCCTCGGGCAGGCCCTCTTGGTGCCAGAGGTCGAGGGTGTCCTGCCAGTACCACATCTCCCACCAGGGGCACCGGTCGCGGGGCTGGTAGTTCATGGTGGCTAGAAAGCGTTCACGATCGTTCAAGGTAGCCTCCTCGGCGCCGCGACGGGCGCCATGCTCCACGCGGGTCGATGGTCAGCCGGGCGAGGGGCCGGCGCTCAGTCGCCTCGCCAGGCGCGACGCCTCTTGGTTTCCGATCGGCGGCGCTTGCGATCCAGCCGGCGCTCGACGGAGGAGCGGGTTGGTCGAGTCCGCCTGCGGCGCCTGGGCCGCTGGGCGGCCTGGCGCACGAGCGCCGCGAGCCGCTCGCGTGCCGCCCTGCGGTTGGCGCTCTGGGTGCGGTGCTCCTGCGCCGTGATCTGCAGCACGCCGTCGGTGCTGATCTGGCCCGCCGCGAGGTTCAGCAGGCGGTGGCGCACGTCGTCGGGCAGGGAGGGCGAATGCGCGACGTCAAAGCGCAGTTGCACCGCCGTGCTCACCTTGTTCACGTTCTGTCCGCCGGGCCCCGAGGAGCGCACAAACTCCTCGCTGATCTCGCTCTCATCGATCGCGATGCCCGGCGCGACGCGGATCTCGCCCATGCCCGCTTCCTCTGCCCGCTCAGCCCGCGTTGGCGTGGAGCAGGGCCACCACCCTGGCCACGCGCCCCGCATAGTGCAGCGTGAGACGGTCTTTGCTCAGGTTGCGGCCCAGGATCCAGCGGACGTCCCGATCGTGGGCCTTGGCCAGTTCCTCGAGGTAGGGAAAGCCGTGCTCCGGATCTGCGGCCACCACGACGCTAAGCGTGTGGGCCAGGCCCTGGCGCAGCGTGCGGTAGCCATCGGTGTGGCGCTGGTCCTCGCCCTGAAGGTTGTTCAGGATGCGCCGATGGAGGGCCAGGGCGCGCTCGGCGATCGCCGGGTCCTCGAGGATCCAGGGATCCGCCAGGCCCGCAGCCACCGCTCGCGCCGGCAACGGGTCGCCGGGCAGGATCCAGGCGGCCATGCCGTCCAGCGTCTCCTCGGCGCGAGACGTGAGCAAGCGCTGGAGGCCCATGGCCACCGCCTCGTGCAGCCGCCAGCGGGCGTCGCGGGAGACCTGGCGCAGACGGTCCATGGCGTCGGGCAGCCGGTCCGGGCAGGCGGCCGCCACGGCGCCCAGGGCCACGGTGCCGCAAAAGGGCACAAACTCCAGCGGCGCATCGGTGGGCGCCTGGGCCGCGTCGATCTCGGTCATCCCTTGGGTCAGGCGCCAGATGGCCTCCGGGTTGCTCTCGGTGATCCGCCCCGCCACGTCGCCAAAGGCTGCGGCGAGCTCCAGGTTGGCGCGACGGCCGGGCAGGTTGCTGTTATCCCGTATATAGTCGTACAGACCGTTCGGCTCGCTGGTCAACAGGTAGCGAACCAGAAGCGGTACTAGATCATGTGCGTGTCGCGTGCGTTTGTTCATCCGTTCGCTCTCACGATGAACGCCCCGGGTCTATGCGGGGCGCTTTCGGTCAGTCCCAGTTGGGCGTAGGGTGGATCACCGCCATCCAGCGGCGCATGCCCCACGCCTACCTTTATGATACCCGCGAGGGCCCCGTTGGCAAAACCGGGGCCCGGTCAGGGCCTGCAGATGCCGCACGGCGTATAGCCGCCGTCGATGGCCTCCTCCCGCGAGCCCAGACAGACGCGGTTGGCCGGGTGCATCTTGCCCACCGCCTCGCAATCAGGATAGTGGAACTTGAGCGAATTGCGGTTCCCGATGTACGTACAATCGTCGCCGATCTCGGCAGCAGGCGGCGCCGGCGTGCTCGTGGGGCGGACGCCCCAGATGCCCAACCCCGCAGCGCGCGCGTCGTCCTCGAGGCGGTCGAACAGGGCGCTATAGCGCGTGTCCGGCGGATAGGCGATGGCCTGGGCGTACCCCAGGCGCACGAGTTCGGCGTTCACCAGGAGGTCGCCAACCCATATGTAGCGCAACAGCCGGTCATAGTGGTCCGTCTCTGACGTGTCGCGTTCCAGCCACACCCGCCCGCCAGCCAGGAGTTCTGCGTTCAGCGCGCTGGCCTCGGGACCCAGCCACTCGTAATCCAGGTACCCTTGGCCCGGCTCCGGCGCGTCGACGCCGATGTAGCGGACGAGCGGCCGCCCGCCGTTGAGCGCAACGCGGATGGTGTCGCCATCGATGACCTCGAGAACCTCGACCTCCACGAGCCCCTCATCGGGAGGAGACGGGAGTCCGTGCCGCTTGCTCTCCGCTGTAGGTGGAGGTGCGGTGGGGGAGGGCGCCGTCGTGGGCGGCGGATCGGTGGGCCGTGGCGATGCCGTGCCGGCCGTCGCCGTCGCCGGCGCGAGGGAGGGAAGCGGGGCCGGCGCCTGCGGGGGCTGCTCTGGAGCCGGCCCGCACCCGATCGCCGAAAGGACCAGCAGCACGCAGGCGAGCAGCCACGCGGCCGAGATGGTAACTTGGCGCCGTCTCCGCCGCCGGCGAAGCGTTGATCTCATGATGTTCCTCCCGCGCGCAGCTGCTTCCCGTCAGGTGGCGAACGGCCACAGGCGCAGGGCCGTCCGGCCCATCACCCACTCGAGATCTCCCGCCGCCCAATAGTCCATCTCGTCGCGCACGACGCGGATGGTGCGGTCGTACGTGGTGCGCGCCAGAGAGACGGGCCAGTCGGTGCTGAACATGATCCTCTGCGCCCCAAAGGCCTCGTACACCTGCCGCACCAGGCCCCACGTGTCGCGCCAGGGGTACTCTTCCTGGGAGATCGACCACGTGTGGCTGATCTTGACGTACACCCGCGGGTAGCGGGCCAGGGCGAGGAGCGCCTGCACCTCGTCTGGCGCGCCGGGATGGGCGTCCGCCATGTGGTCGACGCAGACGTCGAGGTCCGGATGCCGCTCCAGGAGCGCGGCCAGGTCGCCCAGGCGCGGCGTTCGGGTGAGGATCAGCATCGGCACGCCGAGCGCCTCCGCCCGGGCAAAGAGCGGATCCATCAGCGGACCCGTGAACCAGTCACCGGCTGCGTCCACCGCGGGGCTCAGGCGCACGCCGCGGAATCCCGCCTCCTCCACCCAGTGGCTCAGGTGGTCCGGCGCGGCGGGGTCCTCGGGGTTCACCCGGCAGACGCCCATGAACTGCTCCCGATAGCGGCGCAGGGCGTCGGCGACGTAGCGGTTGTCCCAGCGGTACTGGATCGGCTGCACCAACACGGTCCGTTCCACGCCGTTTGCCGCCATCAGGTCCAGGAGCATCTCGGGCGTGGCGTCAAACGTCGGGGGATTCGTGGTCTCGGGCGCCCACGGGTAGGCCGGGTCACGCACCCAGATGTGCACGTGCGGGTCGATGATGCGCATCGCTATCCTTTCTTGGGCCGGCCGCGGCCCCGCCGGGGCCCGCGGCACGGCGTCCATCGCTACTTGCCGAGGAGCATCAGCCGGTACGACGAGCCGAGGTGGGCGCCCTGGTCGAGGAGCGTGCGCTGCAGGGTGCGCACGTCCAGCCCGTCGGGCGAGATGTACTGCTGCGCCGAGAGCGCGGCGGCGGCCCCCGCGGCCTGCCCGAGCAGCATGCAAGTGGGCATCAGGCGCAGCAGCCCCTGGGGCACGCAGGAGACGCTCTTGCCGCTGGCCACCAGCAGGTTGTCCACGTGCTGGGGCAGGAGAATACCGTACGGGACATCGGAGGCGTGGGCGTAAAAGAACTCGCCGCTACTGCTAAAATCGGCGCGGCAGGGCACACAGCCGATCACGTCGTCGCGATGGACCGGCCGCGTCGCGTGCAGGGCGGTGGCCGTCAGCGTTTCCTGCCCCTCGATGCCGCGGCTGGTGCGAATGCCGATGTCGTTGCCGATGGAGACGACGTGCGCGTCGCCAAAGCCGGGCACGTTCTGCCGAAAGAAGTCG
>JAAZBQ010000476.1 GCA_012513725.1 Chloroflexota bacterium | reverse complement strand
TGGTGGAAGCCTTTGACATCCGCACTCCCGGCGTCACCACTCCGGCGGGCGACCTCTCCGGCGGCAACCAGCAGAAACTGGTGGTGGCGCGGGAACTAGGGCGCGAGATCCGACTGCTGATCGCCGCGCAGCCCACCCGCGGCATCGACGTAGGCTCCATCGAGTTCATCCACCAGCAGATCGTCGAGCAGCGCGACCGCGGCGTGGCGGTGCTCCTGGTGTCGGCGGAGCTGGACGAGATCCTGGCCCTCGCCGACCGCATCGCGGTGATGTACGAGGGCGAGATCATCCAGGTGCTCCCGGCGGCGGAGGCCACCCGCGAGCGGCTGGGGCTGTTGATGGCCGGGGTGCGCGAGGAGGTTCCGGCGTAGGCCCTAGCCGACCGCCGAGACGCTGAACTCGCGCTGCACCTCCAGGTATTCGCGGTATTGGGCCAGCGAGACGCCGGGCGGCGTCTGGTGGTCCACCCCGGGGAGATATCCACCGGTGCGCACGACGGGGCGCAGCCGCTCGAACTCTTTGCGGATCGCCTCGACGCCGCGGTCCATCACCATCTTGTCATAGTGGCCGAGCATCAGGAGCCGCGGATGGTCGGCGCGGAGTCGCGCCGCATCCACCCCCGCCTGCCGCTCGAGGGGCAGCACACCCTCGACCCCCACCCCCTCCAGCCAGTCGATCATCAGACTGGGGTCCCCGTCCGTATCCACGATGACCCGGGTGCCCATCTCTTGCAGTACGGGTACCACGCGCCGGTAGTGCGGCGCGATGAACTCCTCGAACAGCGCCCGGGAGAGCATGGGCCCCTTGTTGTAGGACATGTCCTCGGCAAAGGTCATGAACGCGGGACAGCACACCTTGCGCACCTCGTTCAGGTACCGGACATGGTACTCGGCCAGGTCGCGGTTCATGCGCTGCATGAGGTCCGGCAGGTCATAGAACGCGGTCAAGTGCGGCTGGATGCCAAACAGGGTGCGTGGGTACCAGAAAAACCCTTCGAGTGACAGCCACACGACCACCTCGCCGCGCGCCTGCCGGCGCCCCCAGGCGGCCAGTTCGTCGAGGTGCTCTCCCTGGGGTGGATACAGGTGCGGGAGGAGGGCCTCATAGTCCGCCTCGGTGGCCACGGGCCCCTGCCCGTGGGGCATGGCCGGAAAGCCACTCGCTCGCGGGCGGCTCCACACCTGGTGGTAAGGATCCAACCCCAGGTACTCGCGAACATCAAAGTGGCTCTTTAGGCGGGCTGGCAGCCCCTCGCCGCGCCAGCGGGCGATGGTCTGGTCCCACCAGGGCGCCCACTCGATGCGCGGAAGCCGGTCCACGGGCTGAAAAGACATCAGGGCCTGAAAGCGCTCCAGGTGGTTCACGGGTCTATCGCTCCGTATGGTCTTACCCTCCCGATCGCCAAGACAGCCACCGGGAGGGCAGAGGGTTCACACCACGGCGCCCCGGGGCGTGCCGGCGATGAGGTCCGCGGCATAGTAAAACTGGTTGCGGGCGCGAACCAGGGCGTGGGGGTCGCGCCGGTGGAGCTCGGCGAGGGTCAGCGTCTCGATCTCCTGCCGGGCGAAGTCCGGCGTGACGTACAGGCGCGCCTCGTCGGCGTCGGGCGTGGCCAGCCATTTGCCGTGGTTATCCTGAAAGACGTACAGCACGGTGTCCTCGGGCATGGTGGGGCTACTCCTCTTCTGGCTGGCCGCGGAATGGGGCGATGCCCGGCTCGGGCACGCCGTGCTCCTCGAGAAAGCCGATCAGCGCCCGGTGCAGCGCCTCGGCTACCTCGGGGTACTGGTCGATGACGTTCTGCTCCTGGAGCGGGTCCTCCTCCAGGTCGTACAGTTCCGAGGGCATGTCGTAGGGCGCGGCGATGTAGGCCCACTGCTCGGTGCTCACCGTGCGGGCGCAGACCTGGGAGTGGGAGCCGGCCATGCCGTCGAACTCGGTGGAGGTATCCGCGGCGCCTGCTGGTGGCTCGTAGATGAACCGCCCGGAGACGGCATAGTCGCGAACGCCCTCGGCCTCGCCCCGCATCAACGGCAGGAGCGAGTGCCCCTGCACGGTCGGCGGGATCGGCACGGCGAGGTAATCCAGGATGGTGGGCATCACGTCGGGCGGCTGCACGATGGCCCCGATCCGTTGGCCCGCGGCGATCCCCTCCGGGTGCCGGATGAACATCCCCACGCGACAGGTGGGCTCGTACAGGTTGCCGAGGAGGTCGCCGGGCTTGCCCAGCAGGTCGTGCTCGCCCAGGAGATAGCCGTGGTCGGTGAGGTGCACGATCATGGTGTTGTCGTCCAGCCCCAGGGCGTGTACGTGGTCCAGGAGACGCCCCACCGCGCGGTCGACCATCGTCACCTCGCCGGCATAGCGGGCGCGGATGTCGTTCAACTCCGCGTCGGCCAGGTACGATGCCCGCCCGTACTGGGGATAGACGATGGCATAGCCGTCGTAGGCCGGGTCGGCATAGCGCGCGTGGTCGTAGGGCGGTGGGTCAAAGGGCTCGTGGGGATCCCAGGTATCGACCCACAGCATGAAACCGGGTTGGGTATAGTTGTCCTCCAGCCAATCCATCGCCGCGGCGATCGTCTTGGGGGCCATATAGTCCCGCTCATAGTGGCGGACGTAGGCGTTCTTCAGGATGCGGGCCAGCCGCAGGATGTCGCCCCGCGCCTGGTGGGGCAGGCAGGGCATGGAGATGGGCACCGGCGCCGTGACATAGTGATCGGCGTGCTGCCCGCGGATCCACTCCCAGCCCTCGAACCCGCGCTCGAAACCATAACCCGGCGAGCCCATGGGCAGGGAGTCAAAGTACAGCTGTGTCACCACCCCGGCCTGGCCGAGTACCTCGGCCAGGAGCGTGTCATCGCCGCGCAGGGGCTCCCAACCCGTCTCCAGAAAACCGTAACGCCCGGTGTACAGATCGCGACGGTTGGGCACCGTGGGGTACGAGGCGACGTAGCAGCGGTCAAACACGGCCGACTGGGCGGCGAGCCGGTCCAGGTTGGGGGTCTCGATAAAGGGGAAGCCTTTGCGGCCGGCACGCGGAAAGGGCGGGGCCAGGCCATAGGCGGCGATGTGGTCGCGCCGCAGGCTATCGTTCATGATCACAATGACGTTCATGGGTCTCCTCACCGGGGCGTGGGTGGCGTTGGCGGGAGGAGTCTAGCGCAGGAACCGAAGGGAGGCAAGAGGGGTGGGGACGACGTGTCCCCACCCCTGCTGCAGCATCAGGACATGGCTATCCTTGGTACACGTGATTCTCGGGATCCTCCCAGTATACGAACTGCGCCTGTAAAAAGTGCTCGCCACCCAAGGCGTTCTCGCTGGGGATGTTGCCCGGGTAGTTGTGCATCGCCTTGCTGACGATGACCAGTTCCGGGAGTTCGCCGACAAAGCCGATCATCGGCAGCTCGTCGGCCCAGATGTCCAGGATGCCGGCAAAGAGCCTGTTCCGCTCGGCCTCGTCGGTTTCTGCGGCGACCTGATCCCAGATATCCCAGATATCCCAGATCCAGTGGCCCTCCGGGGGCTCCTCGCCGGTCGGGTCGTCGATGCGGTTCTTCCACCGACCCCAGGCGTTCGCCCAGGGAAAGCCCTCCATGGTGCCCAGCATGATCCCGGGATCGATGATCGGCAGGATGGTGCGGTTGCCGCCCCACGACGCCGCGTCGACGTCGTTCGCCCGGACGCGCTCCTCGTACAGCGAGCGCTCGTCGAACTTGTACGACGCCTTGAGCCCGATCGCCTCCATGTAGGAGACGAGCGTCATGACCGTGTCGTCCTCTTGCGAGGTGCCCTCGATGATGATGGAGATCGTGTCGCCGGAGCCGTCCTTGAAGGTGCGGTAGCCGTCGGCGTCCCGCTCGGTGTAGCCGGCCTCATCGAGGAGGGCGTTGGCTGCGTCCGGATCGTACTCGACGGCGGTATTCGTGAGCCGCTCGTGGTAGTTGGGCGACACGCTGATGGGGCTGTACTGGCGCGGCGTCCCGAGCCCATCATGCAGGAGATCGTTC
The DNA here is from genome assembly GCA_012513725.1 of Chloroflexota bacterium. Taxonomy (GTDB): domain Bacteria; phylum Chloroflexota; class Anaerolineae; order UBA1429; family UBA1429; genus JAAZBQ01. Next base: position 1,664 of record JAAZBQ010000476.1, on the reverse strand, counting down.
ATCTCCTCGCGGTTCGCGCAGTGCGAGACGGCCATGCGCACCCGGCGGTCCTGGAAGAGCTCCCGGAGGCGGGGCTCCTGGGCCGTCATGTTCAGTTGCAGGGCCGTGTGGTTCGCGCCGAGGAGGAACTTGACGTCATAGCCGCCCCGCTCCTCGTTCTCCTTGTAGAGCGTGTAGTTGCTCATGCCCACGCCCCGGCTCTGGCAGTCGATCTCGCCGCCCAGGATCCACATGTTGAACACGTCGGCGCTCTCGTACAGGCGGTGGGTGACGGTGTCGATGTAGGGGAGTTGCTGGCCCTCGGTATCCACCTGCCAGAAGTAGGGATTGCGCTCCATGACGAACACCTGCTCCGAGAGCGCGTTGGTGTTCATCCAGGGGTCTGTCGTCGGCCGGTCCGGGTTCAGGAACCAGGAGTTGCGGTCCACATAGTACGACGCCCACGAGTCAAACCCGTTTTCGGCGACGAGGGCAGTCAGCGCATCCTTGTCCTCGACCAGCTCCATATGGAACTGCGCCATATAGTGGTGGGGTACAAAGGGCTGGTGCCAGTGGCCGCCCATCGGGTAGCCGAAGGTCGGGTTGGGGTGGGCGAACTCCATGGACACCGTATAGTCGTCGGGGGAGGTAAAGACGCCGAGCTGGCTGGGGGTGCCAGTGGAGAGCTCACCCGAGGGAATCGGCGAGATCTCGGTGTTGGTGACGTGGTGGTCATAGTACCACTGGAAATCGGCGCTGGTGAAGGGTTCCCCGTCGGACCACTTCATGCCCCTGCGCAGGTGGAACACCCACGTAGAGGCGTCCTCGTTCATGTCCCAAGATTCGACCAGCGCGGGGCGCAGGACGATGTCCTGCGTGTACCAGAGCAGGTTGTTGGCCTTCATCTTGGTCGGGCCCCACCGGTCCGAGACGCCGGTAAAGCCACGCCGCCAGGCGCCGCCGTATTTGCCGATCGACTCGACGGGCGCCACGGTGTCGGGGTTCTCGGGCAGGCGCTCGTCGACAGGGGGCAGTTCGCCGCTTGCGACCAGTTCGGCGAGCATGGGGGCCTCGGAAAAGCGAGATGCGGGCGCTGCGGGTGCTGCGGGGGCCTGCGGAGCGGCGGGGGCCGCAGGGGCAGCCTCGGCCGGTTCCGCGGGAGCCGTTACCGGCTCGACGACGCACGCCGCGGCCACGGTGGCGGCGGCGCTCAGTGCGGAAACGCGGAGGAATTCTCGACGTGTGATGCGGTGTGCGGTCACGGTAGCCTCCTTTGGCAACAAGCCAGGTGAATCGACTATCGGTGGCCTCTCCGTATCCAAGCACCAGTCACAGGCCCTATCGGTTCCGTCGGTTGTCGTCCGCTCGCGCCCTCCTCTCTCGGTCGGTCCGTCCCGCTTGCAGAACAACGCACCCGTGCGCCGTCACCCTGGGACCGTATGTATAGCGTAAGCACAGTGCCTATGTCAAGCACGACAGCGACGTGCAGCGTCGGTTGTCCACCGGCCGGCAGATGGAGTAGACTATAAGTAGGGGAACCGCTGGCCAGACGGGAGCGTCTGGCCAGACAGGAGCGTCTGGTGTGCACGGAGTCCACCGAGAACCGGGAGGTGACAGATGCACAGGAGAGGATGGCGACACATCGCCTGGGGCCTGCTGGTGGCGACGCTGTTCCTGACGTCCTG
>JAAZBQ010000055.1 GCA_012513725.1 Chloroflexota bacterium | reverse complement strand
GAGCAGCGCCTGACCTACCGGCACGCGCTACGCAACACGTTCATCCCGATTCTGACCATGATCGGCCTGCAGTTCGCCATCCTGCTCGCCGGGGCGGTGCTCACCGAGACGACCTTCTCCTGGCCGGGGATGGGCCGCTACCTCGTCGACCGCATCGCCCTCCGCGACTATACCGCGGTGCAGGCCGTGATCACCGTATTTGCCCTGTTCGTCGCGTTCATCAGCCTCATCATGGACGTGGTGAACGCATTCCTAGACCCCCGCATTCGGTACTAGAAGGACTGGTATATGGAAGACGATATCCGCCTGAGCGCATCCGCCGCCGCCGCGGCAGACGTGCCCCAGTGGCAGCAGGACCTGGACCGCGTGGGCCTGGTGCGCAGGCTATTGCTGGCTCGCAAGTGGTACGGCGGCGACTGGTGGTTCGTGCTGGTGAGCGCCCTACTGCTGATCGGCATCCTGGCGTTGGGGATCGCCCCGGGGGCGTTTGCGCCGCACGATCCCAGGGCGGAGGTGGGTCCTTCGCTGCTGGCGCCCGGCGAGGCGCCGAATCACTTTGTGCTCGTCGTCCGCGAGGGCGCCGAGGCCGCCACGCTGCGCGCCATCGGTGGCCGCGACAACCGCATCGGCTACCCGATGGGGGGCCCGGCGAGCCAGGTGCTACGCCAACGGCTGCAGGACATTACCGATGAGGATCGCGAAGCGGGGATGGACGTCCGCTATCAGCCCCGCAAGGAGCGCTTTGAGACCCTCGAGGAGGGCCTGGCGGCGGTGCAGAGCGGTGCCATCGACGGCTTTGTGCTGGACGGGTACCTGTTTGACGACTTGCAGGCCGACTTCCCGGACATAGTGATCGGCTCTCCGGTCAGCGAAGCGGCCGAAAAGGGGTTCGTGCTGGGCACCAACCAGATCGGGCAGGACATCCTGAGCCGCACCATCTGGGGCACGCGAATCGCCCTGATCGTGGGCCTGACCTCCGCGCTGGCCTCCGTCGTCATCGGCGTGCCCGTGGGCCTGATCAGCGGCTTTGTGGGCGGTTGGACGGACCGGGTGCTGACCCTGGTGATGGATTCGCTGTACTCGTTCCCGGGCCTCATCCTGGCCATCGCCATCGCTGCGGTGCTCGGCGCGGGGATCGGCAACATCATCGTGGCGATCTCGGTGCTGTACATTCCGACCTATTTCCGCATCGTGCGCGGGCAGACGCTTTCGGTCAAGGAAGAACTGTACGTCGAGGCGGCGCAGAGCCTGGGCGCCTCGTCGGCCAGCCTCCTGTGGCGCTACATCTTTCCCAACGTCATCCCCTCGGTGGTGATCATCTTTTCGGTGAACGTGGCCGACGCCATCCTCACCGAGGCCGGCCTGTCGTTCCTGGGCTTTGGCCTGCCGCCCGACACCCCCGACTGGGGCATCGACCTGGCGCGCGGCCAGGACTATATCCGCCGGGCCTGGTGGCTGATCGCGGTGCCCGGCGCCATGGTGAGCCTGGTGACGCTGGCCTTTAGCATGCTCGGCGAGAGCCTCT
>JAAZBQ010000054.1 GCA_012513725.1 Chloroflexota bacterium | reverse complement strand
GGTGCCGATCTCCAGCAGGTCAAAGGTATCGTGCAGCAGCGTGGGCATGTTCGCTCTATCCGTTTCCCCCTTGGAGATGCACAGCCAGCGACCGCGTCCTCGCTCACAACGGCAGCGGGGCGCTCCACGGCACCGCCTCGAGCGGCACCGCCACCCGCACGGTCTTGAGCGGGTTCACCACCTGGCCGATGCGGAGATCCCCCACCAGCCCCAGGAGCATGCGCGCCTCGTCGGGCGAGAGGGCGCTGCGCTCGACGATCAGGCGGGCCATCTCCTCGGTGGCCTCCCGCGCCGCCTCGTCGAGGGTCTCCGCCGAGACGAGCACCATCAGCTCGCCATCCCGCACGAGGCATGGCCACTCCGATAGGCTGTCCTCCAGCAGTCGGGCGCGCAGGAGGACCCGCGCCGCCGTCTCGATCCCCTGCCCCGAGGACTCGCCGTCCGCCTGCAACGAGTGCACGTCACCGAGGGCCAGCAGCGCCCCGGGCTGCCCAACCCGCAGGTACAGCGCGGCGCCCGGAGCCACGTCGCGGGTATCCAGGTTCCCGCCGTGGCGGCCAGGGACCTTGGTCGAATGCACTCCCTCCGTCGGGGCCACCCCGATGGTGCCGATCATCGGCGCCAGGGGCAGGCGCAGGCCGTGGACGAACTCTACCAGGCCGCCCCGCTGGGGGATGAACGTCGGCGCCGGGGTGCGGGTCAGGTAGCCTTCCTCTGCCACGTCGATGGCCAGCACGTCCACCGCCAGCGCCTGCCCCGGACGGGCGCCGGCGATGGCGATGGGCCCCGTGGCCGGGTTGGGCCGCGCGACCCGGGGCCTCTCTGTGAGGCCGTGGATCACGGCGCCGTCCAGGGCATCTCGGGTCTCCACGAGAAACGGCTGGTCGGTCGGCACGGTGTGCGCGGCGACGAGGTCGGGGCGAAACTCCCCGATGACTGCTGTGCTGGGTATGACGAAGACCTGTGTCATCTCAAAGTGGCTCCTGGCCTATCGGCCGATGGCGAACAGGGCGAGGCCGGCCCACCATCGGCTCGGCAGATCACCGCGCGTAGGGATCGGCTGCATCGCGCAGGCCGTCGCCCATAAAGTTGTACGTCAGTACAGTGACCACCACGAACAGACCCGGCAGGAAGAGCCAGGGCGCCAGGACCACCGCCTGGACGTTCTGGGCCTCCTGCAAGAGCACGCCCCACGAGATCACCGGCGAGCGCAGGCCAATGCCGAGGAAGGACAGCGACGTCTCCGAGAGGATCATCTCGGGAATCGACAGGGTGATCGAGGCAATGATGTGGCTGGTGAACGAGGGCACCATGTGCCGCGCCACGATCCGTGTCTCGCTGGCGCCGGAGAGCTTGGCCGCCATCACGAAATCCTCGCTGCGCAGCGACAGGAACCGTCCGCGCACGACCCGAGCCATGCCCGTCCAACCCACCAGGGAGAGGATGATGGTAATGCCAAAGTAGATGCGAATGGTAGGCCAGGAAGGCGGCAACGCGGCAGAGAGCGCCATCCACAGCGGGATGCTGGGCACCGAGCGAATGAACTCGATGATGCGCTGCACCACATCGTCGAACAGCCCATCATAGTATCCTGAAAACCCCCCGATCAAGATCCCCAAGACCAGGCTCAAGAATACGCCGATGAGACCGATGGACATCGAGACCCGCGTCCCGTAAATGGTCCGCGAGAACACGTCGCGCCCCTGCCGGTCGGAGCCGAACAGGAACAGGGTCCCCTCGCCGGTGGGATCATCGATGCCAAAGAGACGAAGGTCTGTATCCCACAACCCCCACATTCGGTAGGGCGCACCGTGCACGAACAAGCGGATCGGGTACTTGCGCTCCGTGTCGAGGGTGTAGACAGGCCGCAGCGTTCGTGGATCACGGCTCGAGTCAAGCCCGTACACAAAGGGCCGCAGGGTGAACCCCGTCTCGGGGTCAGAGAAGCGGAGGCGCTGGGGCGGCGCGTAAGTATAGGCTACCGAGTACGCCAGCGGGTCGTACGGTGCCAAGAACTCGCTAAACACGGCGACAAAGATGAGCAAGAAGATGATCACCGTGCTGACCATGGCCGCCTTGTGCCTCCGGAAACGCCACCACATGAGCTGCCACTGCGAGGCGACATAGATCCGTTCTTCGGACTCTGCAGGGGGGAGCCCACCTCCGGTGCGCTCCGTGTCGTCGTTCGCTATCGTCATCAAGATTGGCTCCCCTCTAGGCCCCTAGCTTGATCCGAGGATCGAGCACGGCCAGCAGAATATCGGAAATCAGGGTGCCGATCACCGTCAGCACGCTGAGAAGCAATAGAAACGCCCCCGCGACGTACATGTCCTGAGCCAACAGCGCGTCCAGCAGGAGCGGACCCGCGGTGGGCAGGCTGAGCACCACGGAGACGATGGTCCCCCCAGAGATCAGGGCAGGGAGCGTCCATCCGACCGTGGAGACAAAGGGGTTCAGTGCAACACGCACGGGGTAGCGCCACAGGACTCGGGCTTCCGGCAGGCCCTTGGCGCGGGCTGTCTCCACGTAGGGCTTGCTCAGCTCATCCAGGAGGTTGGCTCGCATGGTACGGATCAGGCCGGCAGTGCCGCCGATGCCCAGCACGACCATCGGCACCCAGAGATGCTTCAGGAGGTCCACCACCCTCGCCCAGTTCCAGGCGGCGTCGCGGAACTCTGCCGAGAACAATCCGCCGGCGCTTACCCCGAAACGGGAGATCGACACCCACATGAGGATCAGGGCGATCATGAAATTGGGGATACCGCGGCCGACAAAACCAAAAAACGTAAACAAATAGTCAAAGAAGGAATACTGATGCGTGGCCGAATAGATACCCACAGGTATCGCCACCACCCAGGTGAACAAGAGCGTAGAGAGCGATATTGTCACCGTAAGAAGCATCCGCTCACCGAGCAGTTCGGCCACCGGACGGTTCCAGCGAAAGGACCGGCCATAGTCGCCGCGCAACACAATGCCGCTTACCCAACGATAGAACTGCACATAGAGGGGCTGATCGAGCCCGTATCGCTGCCGAAGGGCCACGACCTCCGACTCGTCCAACTGCGTGCCCTGAGCCTGCAGCTGGGCGACATAGGTCGTGAGATAGTCGCCTGCGGGCAACTGGATGACCACAAAGGTTACAACCGTGATGGCGATCAGCGTGGGGATCACCAACAGGATGCGCCTCAGGATATAGTTAAACATCGGTATCCTTCCAAGCGGCCGTGATCTGCCGGCCGCGCAAGGCGCCCACAACAGACGCACAACACACTACGCCTGCCGAGGGGCACGTAGGCCCCTCGGCAGCGCGAAGCGTACGATCGGGCGCAGGCCGTACGGGCGCCCGCTACTCGCGGATAAAGAACTGCTCGGGGTGCGTGGTGCCGATGTTGCCGGCGTCCCAGTCGCAGTCCCAGCCTTCTTCGGGAACGTTGTGGAACCGGCTAGATACTGGCACGGGCACGGCGGCCCGATCGCAGATACCCCACTGGTAAAGGTTCGCTGCGTTGATCTCCATGATCTGGTTCCACAACTCGACCTGACGATCCTGGTCCACGGTGACGGTCAGCTCGTCGTAGAGATCCAGCTGCTGCCGGACCTCCTCGGGCGGCTCTTCGCCGTTCGTGCCGCCGGACTGGTACCACAGCGCCCACAGCGGCGCCCACAGCGAGTTCGTCGCTACCGGGAGCTGCCGGCTGGGATTGATGGGCGTATAGATGCCGGGGCCTGCAAAGGTGATCCCGCAATCGAGTTCGGCACCCTGGATGAGCGTCGAGAACAGCGAGTCGTCATTACCCTTGGAGGTCGTCGAGACGCCAATGGCCGTCCACCACCCGGAGATCAGCTCGGCGATCTCCATAAAGTCGTCACGGCGGGAGTGCGTGTCGATGACGATCTCAATGGGCTGCCCATCGGGCCGCAGCCGGATGCCGTCGGCGTTCTTCTCGGTTAGGCCCATCTCATCGAGGTAGGCGTTGGCCTGGTCCGGATCGTACTCCACATGGCTATAGGCAGCCGCCTCGCTATAGTACGGTGAGACGGGCAGCGGCGCTACCTGGCGGATCTCTTGCGGCAGCCCCAGATAGACGAGCTGGCGGATGTCTTCGCGGTTGATGGCGTGGGACAGGGCAAATCGGAATCGTGGATCGTCAAAGATCTCCCGCTTGACAGGGTCCCTGTGGTTCAGGTTGATGCCCATGCAGAGAACATTCGGCTCGCCGATCGGAGCCTGGATCACGTGGTAGTTGCCGACCTCCTCGTTCTCCAGGAGCACCATGGTGTCGCGCGGGAACTGTCCTACCACAAACATGGACAGGTCGTTCTCGCCGGAGAACTGCCGGAGCTGGGCGACCTCGGTATTCGCGACCTTTTGCACCTGCACCCGGTCGATATAGGGCAGCTGGTTGCCCTCGGTATCCACCTTCCAGTAGTAGGGGTTGCGCACATAAGTGGCCCCGTCCGTCTCGGTGGACTCGCGCTTCCAGCCAAAGTGCACCGGATAGTCCTCGTTCTGCCGGAACTCGAGCCGGTTCAGGAACAGCTCCGTCCAGGTGGCAAAGCCTGCCTCCTGCACGAGGCGATCCAGCTCGTCCGCGTCGGCATAGTCGGCGTGGAACTGCTCGAGGTAGTGTCGCGGACGGATCACATACTGATCGGCGCGCCCCATGTGCCGCTCAAAGAAGGCCGGCGGCTGGGGGAAGGTGAACACCACCGTATAGTCGTCCGCCGCGGCGACCTCCGGACGCGCCTCCCCGGCCCGCAGCCAGGTCGGGTACGCAGGGTACAGGTCCGTGTTGCCAAAGACGTCCGCCACGCCAAAGACGATGTCATCGGCCGTCAGGGGCTCCCCATCCGACCACTTGACGCCCTCACGCAGACTAAAGGTGAACACAAGCCCGTCCTCGGAGATCTCCCAGGACTCTGCCAGGTTTGGCACCGTAGCGAAATCGTACATGGCAAAGCGCAAGAGCGGCTCGTAAAAGTGCAGGCCCTGATAGGCGTAGTCGTTCGCTTGGTTCAGCATACGCCAGGTGCCGCCGTACTGACCGACCTCTTCCCACGGCTCGATGACTGCCGGGTTCATGGGCAGCCGATCCTCGACGGGCGGCAGGCCCATATCGGCGAGCAAGGGCGACTCGGCGAAACCGGCAGGTGCAGCGGGCTCCGTGGGTGGCTCACCCGGCGCCGAGGTGGCGGGGGCGGCCTGGGTGGGTTCGGTCGGCTCCGCGGGCGCCGTGGGCTCGGTGGGCTGGGTGGGCGCACAGGCCGCTACGATAGTGCCAGCGCCGATCAGCGACGAGATGCGCAGAAACTCACGACGTGATAGCCTCTTCATGGGGGCTCCTCTCCTAACATACAAATCGACACGACCAGAGGGTGACGCGATAGGGCTTGTTCGCTCTGCAGTTCCTCCTTTGCTCTTGGTACAGCCCTAGACAGCACCGCAGACCGAAGACGGTCGTCGGTGCCGTATCGACCCGGGGCACTTTCGAACAAATGAGGCGTAGGAAAGGGCGTGATGCGGAGTGTGCCAGGGGAATCATAGGGCCCTATAGATAAGATTACCTAGATACTATGAGTTCGGCCGACTGCTGTCAAGCGCGATGCCGGCCCCTGGTTCACACCGGTTGTCGCCCCCTGGGCGGAGCGGCTGACCGTCAGCGCGCGTACATCGGAAACTCGGTCAGCACGGCGCCATCCAACGTCACCACGAGGACCCCCACCGGGCGGCCAGCCACCGGGGAGGTGGTGGGGTCATCGATGCGCCGGTAGAACGAGACGGAGCGGGCG
>JAAZBQ010000475.1 GCA_012513725.1 Chloroflexota bacterium | reverse complement strand
GAGAGGAGCGTGCGCATCACGATCCCGGCGTAGCGCAGGGGCTCGGCCAAGGAGGGCAGCCCGCCCTCGCTGGAGGCGTCCTCCAACGCTTCGATGGGCAGCGTCGGCGGTATGCGCTCCCCGAGGCGGCGCAGGATCCAGGAACTCGAATCGGTGAGGAACAGGCGCAGCCGCTCATAGTAGCCGGGGAGCGCGCCGGAAACGGACGCGATCTGGTCGACGATGAGGGGCTCGACGAGGAACACAAAGGCGGCGAGGAGGACGGCGAGGACGGCATAGATGGCGATCACCGCCGCGGCGCGCGGCACTTTGCGGCGGTACAGCCAGTCGACGATCGGCTGCATGGCCACGCCCAGCATGATGCCCAGGAACAACAGCGCAACGACGCTCAACCAACGGTACGCAAACCAGAAGAGGAGGGCGATCAGCACGCTGACGAGGGTGGCGAGAACGACCTGCCCCGCGCTCCACCTGGCTGTCTCAACAGACGGCCTGGCGTTCACCAGATTTGGCCTCCTGCAGGTGCCGGCGCTCTGCGGTCCGGTGGGGGAGGAGGCCACGGTGTGGCGGGCTGCAGCCGCACGGAGATCGTTACCGCCCTATTGTAGCACAAGTGCCCACGCTTGTGTGAACCGTTGGCCCCGGTGGCTACTGCTCCGCCAAGGCCTCGGCCAGCGGACCCTGCTCCAACTCCTCGGCGACGGCGAACGCTTCCACCAGGCGCATCAGCGGGGTGCGCCGGCGGGCCAGCCTGCGGCGGCGCCGCTCCAGGGCGCGGAACCGGAAGGGCAGGTGCGGCTCGAGCGCCCGTACATAGTCCCGCGGGTAGAGCCGCTGGTGGCTGCCCACCGCATCCACCAGGAGCTGCGCGACGCTACGCACCAGGAGCTCCTTGAGGGCGTCGGCCCCGGGCGCCGAGAAGCAATCCAGTCCCTCCAGCACCTGCTCGCCAAACCGGAACGTCCGGCTGGTGATGGCGTCCAGTGGCCAGCGGCGGGCGGTCTGCGAAAAGATGGTCTGCAGGCCGGCGGCGCGATCCTGCTCCACGTCCTGCAGGTCGTCGACCAACTGCAAAAAGGCGCCGTACCCGTACAGGAACCTCGTGTGCTCGGCGGTCAGCGTGCCTGCGACCAGGTAGCCGTCGGCAAGCACCGAGGTGCCTCCCTTGTCCAGGGCGATGCCCAACACGTCCAGGTCGTAGGGCGAGGCCTCGGACCGCATCAGGCGGACGCTCTGGGTCTGGGCCTCGTGGATGGCCAGGAGGCTCTCGAACACCTGCGGACAGGTCCGGCGGTCGTACTGCCCCTCGATGATGCCCACCAGTCGGTAGATGCGCGTCTCGTGGGCGTTCGCCGGGGTTGCGTCCTCGCCCTCCAGGCGGCGGGCGAATCGCTCGCTGAACGCCCGCTTGTCCTCCGACGAGATGGCGGGATCGTCCAAATAGTTGTCGGTGTAGGGATACAACATGCTGTAGGCAAAGACGGCCGGCGTCAGCGTCACCGGGAGCCCCAGCATCTGCTGCAGCGCGGCCATGGTCCAG
>JAAZBQ010000474.1 GCA_012513725.1 Chloroflexota bacterium | reverse complement strand
CTCCGGGTCATTCGGCGCCGGCGCCTCGGGCGGCTCGGGGGCCGGCTCGGTCTGCTGCACCCGCACCACGTCGCGGGCCACGTCACGATCCTGTACGTCACTCATCTCCGTCGCTCCTCTTGGCGTTTGGGCCGCCGGCGCGTCGAGGCGCCCTCCGGCGGCGGGATGCATCACCACATCCACCGATTCCACGTCCACGATCCGGGTCACCTCGTCTCCCTCTACCTCGATCCAGAGCACCGCCGAGAGGCCCAGGTCCTCCAAGCCGTCGGCCTCGGCGGCCAGCGTCGCCAGCCAGGCCCCCTGGCGAAAGAGCCGCAACGCCCCGGCCACGGCGCCGTCCTCCGCCCGGTAGGCCACGTCCGTCAGCCTCCCCGCCAGGTCGCGGACCGAGCGGCCCCCCGGGCGGCCCCAATCCGCCGGGCCCGCATGGTCGACGTAACAGGGAGCCCCCTGGAAGAGGGGCGTGGCCTCCTCCAGCACCCGGGGCGAAAAGGAGAGGCCGTTGGCCGTGCCCACCCGGATCACCGTGGCCGGCAGCACGGTCTCCGCGTCGGCCGCCGGCCCGCGGGCCGCCGGATCCCGGGGGACCGGGGCGGCGCCGCCCGTCACCAGCATGCGTCGTGCCATCACGCTCCCTCCTCTCCCTCCGCGTCGCCCGTCGGCACCGGGTCCAGCCGCACGCGCACGGCGATCTCGCCCAGGCCCGCCCGCCGCCCGGCCGCCCGCACGACGTCCTCCAGGATCCCCTGGAACACGTGCTGGCGGTGCTGAAAGTGCCGGAACGTGGCCGTGCCCATCTCCCGGGCGGTGGCCCGGTTGGCCGATTCGCCCTCGGCGAGGTAGTGCAGCGGCACCCCCACGCCGGCCGCCACCATCAGCCGGATCGCCTTGCCGTCGGCCTCGACGTCGTCCGCCGCGATCTGGGGCTGCACGGCCCGCCACTCTTCGTTCGCGTCGGTAACGATGATGGAGCCCGATTGCGGCACCCGGCTGTACTGGGCGCGGCGCTGCTCCAGCTGCCCGGGCAGCGGGCTGCGCACCTGGACGTGCCAGAGGTAGGCGCCCTTGTAGCGGTTGATCCGCACGCGATCCTCGAGCCACAGGTCGTAGCGATCGAGCCAGGTGACCACCTGGGCCAGGTCGCTCCGCCCGCGCACCTCGCCCACCTGCCGGTTGATGCAACAGTGCACCATCACCTGGTCGGGCTCGTCGTCCGGCGCCTCGACCCCCGCCCCCTCGGCCGGCCACCAGCGCCCCTCGGGGGAGTCGGTGAGCTGGTGGTAGCGCACCGTGCGCTCCAGGTCGTCGGGGTCCGTCTCCACGGCGTCGATCCGCGAGGCGGGCACCTCGCGGACGTACGACATCCGGGTGACGGGGTTCCGCGAGAGGACCAGGAACAGCTCGCCGGCCCGAGAGAGCTCATCGCACCAGCGGTGGATCCGCCGGTCCATGGCGTTCAGGGGATCGTGCCAGAACCGCAGGGCAAAGGGGTGCCCCTCCACCCGGGCGCCGGCGCCCACCACGAAATCGGTGGTCATGCCCACCAGCCGCGCGGCGAGGGGGTTCGTGCGGCAGGCGGCCTCCACCCGCTCGATGCTGGCCCGGACCTCCTGCCAGGGCGGGGTCTTGCCCGCCGCCGCCAGGGGCCGCCAGTCGCCGTCGTCGGCGGCGTGGAGGGCCTCCTGCACCCGGCGCTCCGTCTCGGCCCGCCACGCGTCGCCGGCCAGCCGCTCGGCTACCCAACGTCTCCAGCCCATGCGCACCTCCTTTCTGGATCATCTACCACGGATGGCACGGATAGACGGATAAAACGGATGAAGAGAATCGGAGGATGCGAGGTGAGCACACGCCTTCCGGCCGCACCCCTCGTGCCCCATCACCGATCCCTCATCCCTCATCCTTCCTCCTTTCTCTTCCCCATCCGTTTCATCCGTCTATCCGTGCCATCCGTGGTAGGATTCCCCTAGATCACCAGCGCCAGCGGGAGCCAGACGCCGTCCGCGGCCACCTTGATGGCCAGCGCCGTGGTGTCCCACACGAGGCTGCCGTCCGCCGGGTTGGCGGGCAGGTCCTCGCCGGCGCACGCCGGGATCTTGAGCGCCGCCGCCTGGGAGAGGTCGATGGTGGCCCCCTCCTGGGCCTCGATCGCGTCTGCGACCAACCGCTCCGTTCGCACTTGCACGTTGCACCTCCTCTGCGTTGACGGGCGTTACTGCTCTATATAGTGCGCGAGCAGGCCGATTCTTACGGCGTGCGCCGTCGTTTCCCCCCGCCCAGTGAAGAGGAACGCAGAGGCGCAGAGACAGGACGCGGAGACGCAGAGAAGAAAAGAAACGAACGCCAAGACGCAAAGAGGCAAAGGCGCAAAGGCAGAAGGAGGCATGCAGAGACGCGGACGGTGGTCCTGCGTCTCCGCGTTTGCCTCCTTTACGTCTTTGTGTTGAGTTCTAATCTTTCTTTCTCTGCGTCTCTGCGCCTTCCCTCTGCGTCTCTGCGTCCTCCGGCCCAGCAGACTGGGCACGCGACTCTGCGTTCCTCTTCGTCCGTCTCACGATGACGCGCGCTGGGCTGCCCTCCGGCCTCCGCCCCCCAGTTGGCCCCGCCCCGCCGGGGTGGTACAATCACCGCCGAACTGGGGCAGACGGCCCGCCCGCGCGGGGAGACGCCCCCGCAGACACACACGCTCCCACCCGCACCGCGGAGGTTCCCCATGCGCATCGCCATCAGCGGCAGCAAGGGCCAGCTGGGCCTGGCCCTCCAGGAGGTCCTGCGCCGCGCCGGAGGGATCGGCGACGCGCTCCTCCTCATCGACCTGCCCGAGCACGATATCACCGACCTCGCCGCCATCACGGCTACCGTCGAGGAGTTCGGCCCCGAGGTCATCGTCCACGGCGCGGCGCTCACCGACGTGGACCTCTGCGAGCGGGAGCCCGACCTCGCCTACCGGGTGAACGTCCTGGGCACCCGCAACCTGGCCGTCGCCGCCCAGCAATCGGGGGCGGCCATGGTCTACGTCTCCACCGATTACGTCTTTCCCGGCCGCGAGGCGCCCTATTGGGAGTACGACCGGCCCGAGCCCCTCTCGGTCTATGCCCGCACCAAGTGGTACGGCGAGCAGATCGTCCGCGACCTCCTCTCCCGCCACTATGTCGCCCGCACCGCCTGGATGTACGGCCAGGGGCCGCGGAACTTTGTCCGCACCGTCCTGCGCCTGGCCGACGAGCGCGGCGCCATGAGTATGGTCACCGACGAGGTCGGCTCGCCCACCTACGCCCTCCACCTGGCCCGGGCGCTGGACCGCCTGGTGCGCGTGCCGGCCTACGGCATCTATCACCTCTCCAACGCCGGGGTCTGCTCGCGCTACGAGTGGGCCTGTGAGGTCCTGCGTCTGGCCGGGCGGGAGGGGATCGAGGTGACCCCCACCACCAACTACCAGCGCCTCGCCCGGGTGCCGGCGCGGGTGGAGCTGCGCAACGCCGCCGGCGAGGCCATCGGCATCACCATGCCCCCCTGGCAGGAGGCGCTGGCGGAGTACTTAAAGCGGACGGGGGATCACGAATAGGGCGGACGGCAGGGGCGGGGGAGCCGTGCATCCCGCGGGGTTTCGGCCAGAGGCCAGAGCCGCGGGGTTCAAACCCCGCGCTAAAAAAACAAAGCCTGCTAAAGCAGGCTAGTATCAAGGTAATGAGTTGTCTGAACGAGATCAAAGAGATTTAGGCCAGTTTATACCCAAGAGGATGCGGCTTGGCAGCCGGCTTTGAGCCGGCTTGGTTTCCTGAGCGCGGGGTTTGAACCCCGCGCCATAGCAGCGGCCCAAACGGACGGCACGGACGGCACCGATGGCACCGACCACACCAACACCACCGACAACCAGGGGGAGCGACATGCCGGCGCCTGCCCAGCATGCCCCTACCCACCCCGTCATCCTGAGCGCTCGGGATGAGGAGCGTTCTGAGGCTGACAGGGGTGCGGCACGCCTCTCCCCATCCCCCTCTTCATCCGTGCCATCCGACCCATCCGTCCTCATCCGTGGTGAATCCTCTCCCTCCGCCCCCCCGCCCGCCTCGGTCATCATCCCCAACTGGAACGGCCTGCGGCTCCTGCGGCCCTGCCTCGACGCCCTGCGCCGCCAGACCCTGCCGGGCTGCGAGGTGATCGTCGTCGAGAACGCCTCCACCGACGGCTCCCGCGAGGCCCTGGCCGCCGAGTACCCCGAGGTCCGCGTCCTGGCCCAGGAGCGCAACCTCGGCTTTGCCGCCGGCTGCAACGTCGGGATCCGGGCCGCCCGGGGCCGCGCCATCGTCCTCCTGAACAACGACGTCGAGGTGGCGCCCGACTGGCTCGCGGAACTCACCGCCGCCCTGGAGCGCCACCCGGAGGCCGGCGCCGTCGCCTCGCGGATGATGT
>JAAZBQ010000006.1 GCA_012513725.1 Chloroflexota bacterium | reverse complement strand
TCGGCGATGGGCAGCGGCACGCCCTCGTAGCGCCAGGTCTCGCGAATCAGGCTGACGGAGGACACCGCCTGGCCGGTGGCGGCATCCTGGACGTAGAACACGTCCTCAGGCCGCGAGCCGGGACGACACACGAGGTTCTCGCGGAGGGTGATCTCGTCCTCATCGCCAAAGGCAGCCAGGTGCGCGGCGAGGACGGCTTCCAGATCCTCGGCGTTCTGGGCCTGCCGCAGCACGAGGCCGGGGGCGAGGGCGCGCGGAAACGCAGGGGCGGTGGGTGCTAGCACGATGGGCTTCTCCGATGGGTGGACGGGCGCCGTTCAGCGGGGTGGCAGGGCGGCGCCGCTCGATTGCCGCTGGACGAGGCTTCCGACAAAGCGGGCGCTCTGCACCGCGCGGCCGGCGGCCAGGTCGCGAGCCATGCTCGCCGCGGCGCGCGCCAGGCCCCGCAGGTCGGGGCGCAGGCTGGTGAGCGGCGTGGGCAGCACGGGGCAAAAGTCGCGGTCGCCCACCGACACCATCGCCACGTCGTTCGGGCAGCGCAGGTCCAGGTGCCCGAGGCGACTCATCACCCCCGCCGCAATGAGGTCGTCGGCGCAGACCACGGCCGTCGGCCGGGGCGCGCCGCGCAAGGCGGCGTCCAGGCGTTCGTCGGCCAGGTACGTGTCCCCGGGGCCGGTGAACACCCAGTCCAGCGGGAGGTCCAGACCGCGATCCCACAGGGAGTTGGCAAAGCCCCAGTAGCAGCGCTGGCCGCCGAGGGTGTCGGGGTCGCCGCCCGCATAGGCGATGCGCTGGTGGCCGAGATCCAGGAGGTGACGGGTGGCCATCGCCACGGCCGCCTCCTGATCCCAGTAGGCGGCGGGGGCGCCGGAGGCCTCCACCTCGCGGACGAGGAGCAGGAGCGGCGTATCGCCTCCGAGAAAGCGGGCATACCGTTCGGCGAGGGCCTGCTCCTCACCGTCCGCGATGGCCAGCACCGCCGCGGCGCCCTGCCCCCGAGCCGCCTCCAGGGCCTCGTCCTCTGCCTCGGGCTGCCCGCCGGTAAAGGAGAGGCGCAGCGCCTGGCCGCCCTTGGCGATCTCCTCCGCCAGGTGGCGCACCAGGGTCGCCGCCAGCCAGTCCATCTCGGGCAGCACCAGCACCGCCTCGGGCGTCTCGCCACGGTGGGCGGCGCCGTTCTGGACGTACCAGCCCAGCCCGTGGCGGCTGACGAGCAGCCCGCTGTGGCGCAGTTCGCGGAGGGCGCGACGGACGGTGATCTGGCTGACCTGGTACAGGTCGCAGAGGGCGCGCTCGCTGGGGAGCTTGTCACCGGGGCGCAGCGTGCCGCTGTGGATCTGGTCCAAGATGTCGTCGGCCACGCGCCGGTACAGAGGTCCCGAGCGCCTATCGAGACTGCCCATGCCCGCTCTCCTCAGCCTGGCCCTGGTGGATTCGTGGGCACACTATAGACGGCGCCCCAACCGCCGTCAAGGCTCGATCGGCCCGGCCAGACCCCGCGAGGCGGCACGTCAGACGGCCGGCCCGCCGCGGAGCCAGACCAGCACGTTGCCCAGCAGGCGCTCGGCCACCGGCTCTCCGCGGGCGGCCCCCTCGATGAGTGGCAGCGAGCAAAAGAGCAGCTGCGCCTCGCCCAGGCGGTCGATGCCCATCACGGTGGCCAGGCCCGGCGCCCCCTCACCGGCGAGGTAGCAGGCACTGAGGAGCGTGGCGCCCAGGGGCTCGCGCAGGCCGTAGCGGGGCAGGAGCCCGTCCCCCGCGTGCCACCACAGACCGGGATCGCCACTGCCGCGCAGTAGCGGGTGCCGACCGGCGACGAGCCATCCACCGCCGCCGTCCTCCGGCGGCCAGGAGACGGCGGAGCCCAGCTGGGGCAGCAGGGCGCTCCAGCCATCGGCGATCTCGGCCGCGTCGGCCAAGAGCCAGACCACCCGGCGCACGGCGCCGGCAAAGAGGACGTTGGCCAGCCCCCCGGCCGCGGCGCCGGCCGTGGTCACCACGAGGCCTGCGGCGGGCCTGCCGAGCGCATAGGGCGCCCAGGACAGGCCCCAGCGGTCCAGGAGCCCACCCAACGCGCCGGCCGGCCCCAGAACGCCCAGTTCGCCGGCCGCGGCGCCAGTCGCCGACACGCCGGGCGGGCCCTCGGCGACCCACAGCGAGCGACGGGCCGCGACGAGCACCCGCCCATCGCGGCCAAGATCGGCGCGCAGCACAAACTCACCCTCCCCCTCGGGTCGATAGGGGGTCTCCGCGAGGGTCTCGGCCGGCAGCCCCGCGAGGGACACCCAACCGGCCTCCTCAAAGACCAGTCGCCCATCCGGCGCGGAGAGGCGCACCCGCAGATTGTGGGGTCCCCGCCATCCGCCGCGGTTGATGACCCGCACCCTCAGGACGCCCGGCCGGCCCGAGCGGTGTTGCGGCGGCACGCCCTCCAGGGCCAACGCCACCGGCGCGTTCGCCGCCGTCAAGAGCGTATCGTCCGCCTTGGGCACCCGGTGCACGTCCAGCAGGCCGAGGGGGCCGCGGGGCTCGTCGGCCCACCGCGGCAACTCGTAGCCCGCCCCGCCCTCGGCGCGGGCCCCCGCGATGTCCTCCGCCGTCGCCCGGTACGCCGCGCGGGCCGTCGCCCGGGCAAGCGCGGGAACGTCGGGGAACACCCGCTCCAGCCCCCGGGCGGCGAACCCCCGGCTCAGGCCCAGGAGGTTCGATGCCCAGGCCTCGGCGTCGGAGCCGGGAAGCATCCGGTCGCCGTAGTGGCGCAGCACGGACGGCGGCTCGGGGAGGCCGGGCCGCACGCCATCGAGCACCCGGACCACGGGGTACGACGCATCCTCGGGCTCCGGTGGCCGATCGGCCAGCACGTAGCCTTCTCCATCGCCCATCGTCCACAGGACGCAGGGGTGCACGCGCAATCGGGCGGCCAGGCGCTCGCGCCGGTCGGCGGCGAGGCGGCGCGCCAGCCCATCCGCACCGTCGGCTGCCAGGATCGCCGCATCCTGCAGGATCAGGAGCCCCTGGCGGTCGGCGGCGGCCAGGAGCGGCTCGGTGGGCACGTGACCCACAAAGCGCAGGGCATTCAGCCCCAGCCGCCGGGCCTCGCGCACCTCGTCCTCGGCCAGGCGGTCGGAGGGAAAGGCAAGGGCCTCGGGGTACCAGCCGCCGGTGCGCGCCGCACGCACCTCCAGCGGATCGCCGTTCAGCGTATAGCCCGCCTCCGACCGGCCCAGGACCCGCGGCGCGTAGGGAGCGCCGACACTATC
>JAAZBQ010000473.1 GCA_012513725.1 Chloroflexota bacterium | reverse complement strand
GCGGCCCCCGCGGCCTGCCCGAGCAGCATGCAAGTGGGCATCAGGCGCAGCAGCCCCTGGGGCACACAGGAGACGCTCTTGCCGCTGGCCACCAGCAGGTTGTCCACCTCCCGGGGCAGCAGGATGCCATAGGGGACATCGGAGGCGTGGGCGTAAAAGAACTCGCCGCTACTGCCAAAATCGGCGCGGCAGGGCACACAGCCGATCACGTCGTCGCGATGGACCGGCCGCGTCGCGTGCAGCGGAGTTGCAGTCAGCGTTTCCTGCCCCTCGATGCCGCGGCTGGTGCGAATGCCGATGTCGTTGCCGATGGAGACGACGTGCGCGTCGCCAAAGCCGGGCACGTTCTGCCGAAAGAAGTCGGCGACATAGTTGCAGGCCGCCTGGGCCTCCAGCTCGGCGCGGGAGACCTGGATCGGGTCCAGCGTCGTTACGCGCCAAAAGTTCGAGTTCACCACCACCGTGTCCTGCCCGCGCAGGCCATAGAGGCCCGCCGCGTCCAGGTCGTAGAGCATGCCCCGCTTGTCCTCCAGGCGGCCCTCCGCCACCGCCCGGCGCAGGATGTCCCACTTGCGCCCGGCGCCGTGAGGAAAAAAGAAGATCCCGCGCTCCACCCAGTTCCGCTCGAACTCGGCAAAGCCCTTGACCATGTCCTGCCCCACCGGAAAGGTGTCGGGATGGCGCTTGAACCACCGGTAGAGGGCCTCGAGGTCGACGTTGGCCATCTTGAACTCGACGCTGGCCGAGCCATCGGTCCAGCGCATCGGGCAGCCGGTCTGCGCGGCGAGATCCGCCTCACCGGTGGCATCCACCACGATCCGGGCCAGGATCGCCTGCCGGCCCAGTTTGTTCTCGATGAACGCCCCGCGGACGGCCCGCCCCTCCATGATCGGCCGCGCCGCCAGGCAGTGGGTGATCACCGTGACGCCGGCCTGGGTGAGGAGCTCGGCAAAGAGCACCTTGAGTTGCTCCGAGTCGATCACCACCCCGGGCACCTCGCGAGACGCCCAGCGAGCGCTGGCGGCACCCCGGGCCACGAGGCCGTCAATGACCTCTCGGGCGATCCCGTCGATCACCGCGCGACCCTGCCGATCCAGGATGTGGTTGCCGATGTTGGCCATCAGGCCGGCCGTCGCCACGCCGCCGAGGACGCCGTTGCGTTCCACGAGCACCGTGGAGGCCCCCGCCCGGGCTGCGGCCAGGGCTGCCGCACAGCCGGAGACGCCTCCCCCGGCCACCAGCACGTCGGCCTGGCCCAGGATGTCGATGTCGCGAGCGGCTTCGTGGATGGTCATGATCGCCCTCCGTTGGGTCTATCAGTACGAACGATCCTGCGCCCCTACAGCCCCACTCGTGAGGGGAACTCGGGCAAGCCGCGGATCCCCAGGCGCAGCCGGAACAGCGCCCCGGCTCCCTCTCCCTCCTCGGAGCGGTCGCCCCCCGCCAGGGCCGTGGTGACGTACATGTCCGTATAGTCGGGGCCGCCAAAGGTCACGCTGGATACCTTTTTCGCGGGAAAGGCGATGCGCTGCACCTGGCTCCCATCCGGCGCATAGCGGTAGAGCGCGCCGCCGTTCCAACGGGCGGACCACACGTACCCCTCGGCGTCGACGGTCATGCCGTCGGGCACCCCCGGCTCGTCGTCGGCCAGCCGCACGAACGGACGCGGATTGCTGATCTCGCCGGTCTCCTCGTCATAGTCGTAGAGCGAGATCGTCCGGGTGCGCGAGTCGGTATAGTACATCCGCTTGCGATCCAGCGTATAGCCCATGCCGTTCGAGGTGCCCACCCCGTCTACCACCGCGCGCAGCGAGCGGTCGGTATCCAGCCGATACAGGCGGCCGGGGTGTGTGGGGCTGGACATCGTCCCGCAGAACACGCGCCCCCGGGGGTCGGCGATCACGTCGTTGAACCGCGAGTCCTCCTCGCCGCCGATCCGCTCGACGACCGGGGTGATGCGCCCCGCCTCCCAACGGCGCACCGCTCCGCCGGCGCCAAAGAGGAGCAGGGCGCCATCCTCCTGGACCGTGAACCCGCCGATCACCTCGCCCTCGTAGGCCATCTCGTGGTGGCCCGTGGCGGGGTCGTAGCGGAACAGCCGCCCGGCCGGGATGTCGCACCAGTAGACCAGCTGCTCCTGCGGATGCCACAGGGGCCCCTCGCCCGTCTCGCACCGGTAATCGGCGATCAACTCTGGTTCCATGCTGCTCCCTCCTCGCGCCGTCGGCCGACGGCCGCGTCTACACCGTGAGCGGGTACGCGCCATACTGATGGACGGCGCGGCTGAGCGCCAGGGCGTTCTCGGGCACCACGTAGGCGGCCAGGCTGTTGCCGCTGGTGACGATATAGCCCCCGCCGGGGCCCACCTCGCGGATCAGCATGCGGACTTCCTCCTCGACGTCCTCCGGCGTGCCCATCCCCAGGATGTTCAGGTCCAGGTTGCCCAGCAGGCAGAGCCGGTCGCCATAGTCGCGTTTCATATCCTGGATGTCCATGGCGCCCTTTTCGTTGGGGTGCAGCCCGGCGATCCCCAGCGATAGGAGGTCGTCGACAAAGGGGCGCAGGTTGCCGTCCGAGTGGATGATCCAGGGCGCCGTGACGTGCTCTCGCAGCCGCCGGTAGCGGGGCATCACCAGATCCCGAAAGACCTGCGGCGAAAAGAACGGCGCGGTCTTGAAGGCCATGTCGTCGGTGGTCACGTACGCGTCGATGTCCATGGCGCAGACGCGGTTGGCGACTTCACAGGACCAATCGACATAACGATCGAGGATCGTCTCCACCAGGCGGCGGTCCTCGAAGAGGGCCACCGAGAACGCCTCGTAGCCCATCCCCAACGTGGTGGGAAAGATGCCCATGCGGGTGACCAGCCACAGCGCCCGGTCTCCCTTGCCGGCGGCAAACGTAGCCAGGTCCTCGTACAGGGCGTCGTCGGTGGGGTCGGGGAGTTCCAGGCGGTCGAGGTCCTGCCACGTGCGCAACTGCCCCTCGCCATAGAACAGGCGCCCGTCCTGGCCCTCCACCTTGTCCACATACACCGGCCCCCTGAGGACGTAGACGAGGTTGTCCAGGTCCAGGCGATCGGCGACGGCGAGGGCCTCCTCCAGGGTGTAGGGGTTGGCCTCCAGGTTGGCCCGCTGCGTGGTGATGCCCTGCCAGCCGGTCAGCCGTTTGGCCAGCGCCTGGTCGACGCCCAACTCGCAATAGGGCACGCGGTCGGGCTGTTCGCGGCGGAGGGCCGCCAGAACGCGTTCTCTGCTCGTCATGCTCATGCGTTGCCTCCCCCAGGGTGCGGGTCAGTCCTGTGCCCGTCGAAGCGTCACCGGCCCCATCAGGCCGGAGGGGTGCTGTTCGCCCTCGTAGGCGTTCGCCATGCTGTTCGTGACGCGGACCTCCAGCGTGTTGGCGCCGGCGCGGCACGTGCTGCCGATCTTGACGACGTAGGGCGCCCAGGCGCGTACGCCGACCGGCTGCCCGTTCACCAGCACCTCGGCAATGTCTCCCACGGCGCCGAGGTCGAGGAACATCTCGCCGTCTGCGGCGGCGGCGAGGTCAAACGTCGTGCGGAAAGAGAGCGTCCCGGTATAGATCTCCCACCCCGGGGCCTGGGCCCAGTCGGCCAGGGCCGGGGCATCCACCGGCTCTCCCTGCAGGTCGGTGGCCTGCCACTCCGCGCCGATCGTCGAGATGACGTCCCCGGGCGCTGGGGGCGTCGGCAGGTCGTCCCGCCCCTGGCCGGCAGGGTCCACGGCCAGGACGGTGGCCTCCCGGCGCTCCAGGCGCAGGTGGGTGTGCAGGTAGCCATCGGCGGCCCGCGCCGGCCAGGGGCCGCCGGTGCCGGTCTGGGGATTCCAGCGCTCCAGGGCGCCGGCCCCTTCCACCGCCAGGTCCCCGGCGATGGGCTCCTCGCCCTCGTTCACCAGGAGGTAGAACTCGGTGCTTCCCTTGCGGTAGCGCAGCACGCGGAGGTCCGGCCCGCCGCTCCACATCACGTCGCGCCCGATCGCCTCGGCCAGACTCGCGACGAGGGTCTCCGGCTGCCACGTCTCGATCACCAGCCCGCCCGCCTCCCGGAAGGCGTCCAGTTGCGCGGCGGCCCGCTCGCTCAGGGGGCCGGGCGCGTCCACCACCACCGCCCGGAGGCGCTGGTTCCCCACCGCCAGCGTCCCGTCGGCGATGGCTGCGCCCTGCAGGGCGGCGTCGTCCAGGTAGACGAACCCCATCTGCCCCTCGTAGAGGGCCTTGGCCGCCCGCCACGACATGGCGCCGGCGTCGGTGAGCACGGCGACCCGCTGCACCTGCACCCCCTCGGAGAGGAGCCAGCAGCAGCGGCGAATGTGGTCGCCCAACAGCCGAAAGTGGGGCCACCACACGTTGTGGACGCCGATGTCCGGCTCGCTCTCATAGGCGCGGCGGTCGCGGATCGAGTAGAAACAGGCGTGGGAGAAAAACAGGTTGTTCCCCCGGACGAGGTGCCAGTCGCACAGCCACTTGGATTCGTCGAGGGTCAACCGCCACCCGTAGGCGCCCAGCACCTCAGTGGCGTTCCGGGGCCGATCGTCCAGGGCGGCGGCGCTGCCGGCGCCCTTGGCGGCGACGCTGTGCTCGCCGACCAGCGCCGAGTCGTTGCCCGGCTCCACGTAGCGCCATACCATGTCCTGCCCCGGCCAATGAAAGTAGCGCAGCGCCCCCATCTCGTCGGACGCCGAGGGATGCCCCGTCAGTGCGATGCCGTGGGCCGCGCACCAATCGCGCTGGGCGGCATAGAACACCTCGCCCAGACGGTCGTACACCGCGGTGCGGTAGGCGACGCGGAACGCCTCCCCGCGCTCGCCGAGATCCGCCCACAGCGCGGGCAGCCACCGGCGCACGTCCCCGTCCCAGCGGGGCTGCAGGTACTCGATGAACCCGGGCGTGTACGGCCAGGGCCGCGGTCCCCGGCGCGGGCCGCGGCCGGTGGGGCTCGGCTCGTCGGTGAACATCCCGACGATGGTGGAGCCGAAATGCTCCCCCAGGTGCGCATAGTAGGCGTCGTGGGTCAGGCGGATAAAGGAGGCCACCGCCTCGGGGTTCATGATGTCGCCGGCGGCGGGCGCCGTGGCGTGACCATCCTCCTCCCAGGCGTACACGCCCCGGATGGTGCCGCCGCTGAACACGCTCCAGAACGAGAGCAGCCGCCAGCGGCCCTCCGGCAGGTCATAGGGCACCAGATCGTGCGCGCCGGGCTCCAGGAGCGCCAGGCTGTCGGGATCCAGCGCGCTGTCGTCGGTCTCCCGCGCCTGCACGACGGCTACCAAGGTATCGCCGAGGGCGCGGCCCGAGTTCGGGCGCCAGTAGCCCTTGGCGGGTCCCTTGACCTCCCTCTGAACGCAGATCAGGCAGCGCGCCGCGTGCTCGGGGTTCTCGGCCACCACTCGCCCCTCGGCAGAGCCGGAGGGATAGGAGCCCTCGTCGTAAAGGACGACCTTCATCCCCAGGCGCGCCGCCTCTTCCACGCACAGGCGCAAGAGGCGGAAATACTCCTCCGTCAGGTACCCAACCCGCGGCGAGAGGCCGATCCGCGCGTGGGGGATGAACCCGCCCAGGCCCTGGGCATGGAACTCGCGGATCTGGCGCAGCAGTTCCTCCTCCTGGAGGTCGTCGTTCCAGAACCAGAAGGGCAACATGCCGTACTCGCGGGGCGGATCCGCGAACGCGCTGCGGAGTGCCTCCAGGCCGTTTCCCGTGCTCTTTGCTTCCACGTCTATCGCGTCTCCTCGCTGCCGATCTCCAGATACCGCGCACGCCGCAGCGTCACCGGCCCCATGAGCCCCGACGGCATCTGCTTGCCGTCGTAGGCGTTTGCCATGCTGTTGGTCACCTCGACCCGGATCTCGTTGCGTCCCGGCTGCAGCGAGTCGCCCAAGTCCAGGACGTACGGCGCCCAGCACCGGCGGCCCAGGCGCTGGCCGTTCAGCCATACCTCGGCGATGTCGCCCACCCGGCCGAGGTCCACGAACACCGCCTCGGCGTCCGTGGCAGAAACCTCGAACGTGGCCTCGTAGCGCAGGACGCCCGTGTACGTCTCCCAGCCCCGCGCCTGCGCCCAGTCACCGGGAGCGGGGACATCGATCGCCTCGCCGGAGAGGTCCGACGCGCGCCACGGCCCGGCGATCTCGGCCACAACATCCGCAGGGACGGGCGGCGTACCGGCATCGGGATCGGCTTGGCCGGTCGGGTCCACCGCCAGCACCAGGGCCTCGCGGCGCTCCAGCCGCAGGCGCGTGTGTAACCGGCTCCCCTCGATCCGCCCGGGCCACGGCATGCCCGTCCCACTCAGGGGATCCCAGCGCTCCACGGCGCCGACTGTGCCGAGGGACAGGACGCCCTCCAGCGCCTCCTCCCCTTCGTTCACCAGGAGGTAATAGTCCAGGTCGTCCTTCCGGTAGTGGAGGAAGCGCAGATCCGGCGCGCCGGGCCAGTGGAGGTCCCGGCCCACGGCGTCGGCCAGGCGCTCTGCCACGTCCGGCGCCGTGCCGTCCCGGATGACCGTGCCGCCGGCCTCGGCGAACGCCCGGAGCATCTCGGGCAGGGGCTCGTCGGCGCCCAGGGGCGGATCGCACACCACGGCCCGGAAGGCTTGCCGGCCGATGCGCAGCGCGCCCCCCTCCACCGACGCGCTCCCCAGGGCGACGTCGTCGATGTAGAGAAAGTCGATCTGCCCCGTGTACAGCGCCTTGGCGGCCTCCCAGGCCATGTCCTCGCCCCGGGTGAGGACCGCCACGTCGCAGACCTCCTGGCCCCCCGAGAGGAGCCAGCAGACGCGCCTCACGTGGTCGCTGATGTCGCCGAAATGCGGCCACCACACGTTGTTGTAGCCAATATCGGGCTCACTGTTGAACGCGCGCCGGCCCCGCAGAGAGTACAGGCAGGACCCCGGCACGAACAGGTT
>JAAZBQ010000472.1 GCA_012513725.1 Chloroflexota bacterium | reverse complement strand
GCTCGAACGCCCAGGCCGGCGGGTCGAGGGGCGGGTGCGGCCGGTGGAAGGAGAGGTAGAGGAAGAAGGGCTTGCGCGGGTCGCGCCGCCGTAAAAAGTCGATCCCCTGGGAGACCACCCAGTTCGTGGGGTGCAGGTACTCTTCCTTGTCCCACGGCCGGGCGACCATCGAGTTACAGTTCACGCCGTGGTCGAAATAGTCCGCGTCGCGCCCGAGCTCGCGGCGGAGCCACGGCAAATAGTCGTCGACCATGTCGTATGCCTGAGCGAACTGCTTGCGGCTATAGTGCAAGTAGCCGTCGTGCAAGATGACGTTCTGGAAGCCCATCTGTGAGCGTTCCGGGTAGACGTGCATCTTGCCGATGGCCTGGGTCTGGTAGCCCGCCGCGGTGAGCTCGCCGGCCATGGTGACCGGATAGTCCCACGCTACGCCGTCGCGGTAGCCGACCCGGCCGTGGTGCTCCTGGGCCATTCCGGTGTACAGCCCGGCGCGCGCGGGGATGCACGACGGACAGGCGGTGTAGGCGCGGTTGAACCGCACGCCGGACAGGGCCATCTCGTCCAGGTGTGGCGTGTGCACCACCGGATGCCCGGCGATCGACAGGCAGTCGCCCCGCCACTGGTCGGCGACGATCAGGATGATATTCGGTCGGGCATCCACCATAGTATAACCCCCTTTACTCTGTCTGGCGTCAGGCGCCATGGTACGTAGCCCTGGCGATCGCGTCAATCTCACGTCGTTCCCTTGACCCGCGACCTTGGCGGCGGTACCCTCCGCCCATCGACCCGCTCTTCGCCCGCCGACCCATCGGAGGTGCCCGAATGCCGGAAAAGCTGCTCGCCGCTGACTATCAACCCCGTTCCGAGCTCGTGACGCCCGAAACGTTCGTGCCCAAGCCTGCCTTCACTGCCATCGATGCCCACAACCACCTGCCCGTCGGCGAACCCCGTCTGCCCGCCGACGAGATTCCGCGCATCGTGCGCGATATGGACATCGTGGACGTCGAGGCGATCGTGAACCTCAGCGGTGGGTTTGGCGACACGCTCAAGACGCGCCTGGAGGCCCTCGACCAAGCGTATCCCGGCAGGTTCTACACCTTCTGTAACGTCGATTGGGAGGGTGTGGGCACCACCGGTTGGGCCGACAGGGCCACCGCCCAGCTGCGCGCCGACGTCTCGGCGGGCGCCAAGGGGCTCAAGATATTCAAGCAGTTGGGGCTCACGTACCGCGATCCGGAGGGCCACCTCATTCCGCCCGACGACCCGCGCATCGCCGACATCTGGGAGGCCGCGGGCGAGCTGGGCATCCCGGTCCTCATCCACTCCGCCGACCCGGTGGCCTTTTTCCGGCCCCTCGACCGGCTGAACGAGCGTTGGGATGAGCTACACCGCCACCCGAACTGGCACTTTTACGGGGGCGACTATCCCGAGTTCGAGGAACTGATCGCCGCGCTCTATCGCACCATCGAGGCGCACCCCAACACGACGTTCATCACCGCCCACGTCGGGTGCTATCCCGAGAACCTGGGGTTCGTCTCCGGGATGCTGGACCGCTACCCGAACCTGTACACGGATTTTTCGGCGCGCATCGCGGAACTGGGTCGCGCGCCGTACAGCGCGCGCGACTGGTTCCTGCGCTACGCCGATCGCATCGTGTTCGGCACCGACGGCGCGCCGACGCCGATCCTCTACCAGACCTACTATCGCTTCCTGGAGAGCAAGGACGAGTACTTTACCTACTCTCCCAGGTCGCCGATTCCGCACCAGGGCCGGTGGCACATCTGTGGCATGTTCCTGCCGGAGGACGTCCTGAAAAAGGTGTACCGCGACAACATCCGGGGGTTCCTGGGGCTCGAGTAGGCTGGTGGGGGCCTCCACGGTGCTCGCCCTCGATCCGGATCGGCTCGGAGGCGCCAGCGCGGGGCTGCGGCATAGACGAACCCTGCCCTGTGGCGACGGTGGTTGCCGCAGGGCAGGTCTTGTGCGATGGGCGGTGTCGTGCTTCGGCTCGCTTGGGCAGCGCGCGGTCACGGGACCCGAACCAGCATCAGGCCGTGGTGAGGGCGCGCAGGCGCTCGTACACGATCGGATCGTCCAGGTGGCCGCGGAAGGAGAATGGGAAGTGCTGGTTCACCCGCTCCAGCATGAGGCCCCAGGACGCTCCCTCGCGCACCGAGGTCTCAGCGGCGCGGGCGCCCTCCTCGCCCTCTTTGACGTCCTCGTTGCAGACGATCGGCTTGTCATAACCCCGCAGGGCGGCGATGCGGTCGGGGATCTCGACCAGGGGCGTCTCGTTGTAGTGGATGAGGAGGAAGTCCGCGGCCTCGGCCACCGCCGCCGGCAGGCGCCCATGCCCCAGCCCGCTGGTGGAGACCAGCATACCCGGCGCCGTCTGCTTGGCGAGGCCGATCAACTCGGCCTGCCCGTCGGGGTCCTTGAGGATGCCGTGGCGAAAGCCGGGATGCCCGAACTCGTTGGCGATCTCGAGCGCTACGTTGCCAAACCCCTCCTCCGCCACCCACTCGGATGCGTGCACCACCCCGGCGCGCACGGCGTCCTCATCCTCTAGGATGCCACTCTGTCGCTGATAGTACAGCCCGAGGATCACGGCGGCGCCGGCCGCGTCACAGGCCTCGATGGCGCGGCGCACCCGGGCGAGGTACTCGGCGTGCAGGGTGCCATCGGGGCGGTAGGCCGAGTTCACGGCCCCCTCGTAGCCCGGCGTGCCTCCCTGGAGGTTCAGCGTGAACGCGCGCACGCCGTGGGCCACATAGTCCGGGAGGTGGGCGATGAACGCGTCGGTGTTCGCCTCGGGGTCCCAGTCGTCGCGGGCCAGGTCCTCGAACGTGGCGTTCACCATCCGCACGTTCATCAGCAGGCCCTCGGCCGGAGCGCCCGCATAGGCGACGGCGCCATCGATCAGCCACTGGGTGCCGCGGATCGCGATGGTGGTCATGCTCAACCCTCCCTATGGTAAGGATCGGTACCGGCGGCGCCGGTCAACTCGCGGACGCGACGGAAGAACCAGAGTGCCTCGTTCTCCCAGACACCCCACTTGGGCGGCCACATCGTCTGCAGGTACGGCGTCGAATGGAGGCCGGCAGACACGCCCCGTGACACGGCAGCCTCAACGGTCGCACGCACGTTGAACTCGTTCCCGATGATCGGCCGCGGGCGCTCGCGGTACCAGGGCCGGGCGCGCAGATCGTGGATCTTGCGGGCCACCAGCGTGAGATCCCCCACCGCGCCGTGGTCGATGCCGTCGCCGCCGTGGATGAACACACAATCCGAGGCGGAAAAGACGCGATCGATCTCCTCTTCGGTCCACTGCTTGCGGTTGTTCAGGGCCGCCTCGGAGGTGCTCACCGGGAGGCGCCGGCCGTGCCGCTCGATGGCGCCCCGGCGGGCCCGCTCGATGAGTTCGGCCACGCGGGCCGGCTTGAGGATCTCGTGGTGATAGTGGCCGAGCATCACCTCGTTGGCGATCTCGATGATGACGTTGGTATAGCCGCGACCGCACACGAGATCCACCGCCTCGTCCACGGCCCGGCGGATGGCGTCCTCGTCGCGAAAGACGGTATCCTGCCCAAAGTAGAAACACTGCAGGATGACGACCATGCCCAGCCGGTCGCACGCCTCGATCACCGACGTGATGCGCCGGGCGTGATCGGGATCGAGGGAGCCGTCGGCGCGGAACCCCGAGTTGTGGATCCAGTCGCGCTGGCCGTTGGGCCGCGCCCCGGCGCTCCCCTTGCCCTCGGCGATCCACGTCTTGCCCTGGAGCGGGTGGCCGCCCTGGAAGCTCAGGTTCACCGCCAGGATGCCCCAGGCGCGGTACTCGGGCAGGGCGGCGATGAACCGCGCCGTGTTCGCCGCGGCCGACTCCGCCGACCGCCAGGGGCCATAGCCGGCGTGGTCGTTCTCCGGGTGCGTGCCGTCGTCGTCCCACCAGCCCATCCGGTTCAGCGTGTCGTCGAACGTGGCGTTCACCGTGCGCACGTTAAAGAGGAGTCCCTCGACGCCCGGCCGGCCGGCGTAGGTGGGTTGGCCGTTCACCAGCACGCGGGCGCCATCGAGGGCAACGGTCGTCTGCGGCGCAAACACGGTTTCCTTTCCCATCTATCGCTCGGGTTCGCCAGTATGGTCGATCCCCAGCATGTTGCGGGCTTCGCTGGCGCTGGCGACCGCCAGTCCCATCGCCTCGACGAGATCCACCAGGCGGCACACCAGTTCGGTGTTCGTCTGCGCCACCCGCTCGGGCGCATGGTACACGCTATCCTCAAAGCCCACCCGCAGTACGGCCGCCCCCATCCCGGCGGCCATCGCCAGGAGGGAGAGGTCGTGCATCCCGTGGTGCACGAGCCCCCAGGCTGCATCGGCAGGCAAGAGGCTGTGCAGGAAGAACAGCGAATCGGGCGTGGCAGGCAGCGCGCCGCGGAATCCCAGCGCCAGCCCAAAGGCGTGCGGCGGGTCCAGGTACCCCTCTTCGGAGAGGAGCAGCGCGTTGTGGATCATGCCGCCCTCGAACACCTCCAGCTCCGGGCGAACCCGCGCCTCGCGCATCCTGGTGGCCCAATAGCGGATGTCGGGCAGCGCGTTGGCGTACACGCCGTCGTCCATGTTCACCGAGCCCATGTTCAGCGAAGCCACCTCCACCCGCGACTCGCCGAGCGCTGCGCAACGCTCTTCGAGGGAGAGCGTCGAAACCCCGCCGGTGGATCCCTGGATGATAAT
>JAAZBQ010000471.1 GCA_012513725.1 Chloroflexota bacterium | reverse complement strand
TCAAAGATGGTCCGGGCGTTCGACGAGGTGCACACCGCGCCGCCCTGCCGGCCGACAAAGGCTTTCACGTCGGCCGTCGAGTTCTGGTAGGTGATCGGCACCACGCCCCCGGCGTGCAGGGGCTCCAGCGCCTCCCAGGCAAGGGCGGCGTCGCGGGCGTTCGCCATGCGCGCCATCGGGCAGAGCGCCTCGATCACCGGCTGCATCACCACCTGCTCCGGCGCGCAAAGGATGGCCGCCGTCTCGGCCATGAACGAGACGCCGCAAAAGACTATGTACTTGGCGTCCGTCGCGGCGGCCTGCTGCGAGAGCCCCAACGAGTCCCCGCGATAGTCGGCGAACTGGATCACCTCGTCGCGCTGGTAATGGTGGCCCAGGATGGTGAGGCGCGGTCCCAGCGTCTCCTTGGCCCGGCGGATGGCGTCAAACACCTCCGCGTCGGTGCGGTCCTCGTAGCGGGTCGTGGCGCTCATCGCTTGCCTCCCATCGAGAGGGTGATGTCCAGGCTGACGTCCAGCGCCCGCACCGAGTGGGTCAGGTCGCCCACCGAGATGAGGTCCACCCCCGTGGCGGCCACCCCGGCCACCGTGTCCAGCGTGATCCCGCCGGAAGCCTCGATCTCCACCGGCGCTTTGCCCCGGCGGCGCACCGCCTCACGCATCGTATCCAGGTCCATGTTGTCCAGCATGATGCGATCCACCCCCAGGCCCAGCGCCTCGTCGAACTGCTCGAGGGATTCCACCTCGACCTCGATGGCCAGTCCCTCGACCCGTTCCCGCACCATTCGCACCGCCGGGGTGATGCCGCCGGCTGCCTCGATGTGGTTATCCTTGATGAGCACCATGTCGAACAGCCCGATGCGGTGGTTCGTGCCGCCCCCCAGGGCGACGGCCATCTTGTCCAGCGTGCGGAGGCCCGGCACCGTCTTGCGGGTGTCCAGGATCTGGGCCCGGGTCCCGCGGACGGCTTCCACGTACTGCCGCGTCCGCGAGGCGATGCCCGACATGCGCTGTAAAAAGTTCAGCGCCACGCGCTCGGCGATCAGAACCCCTGGGCCGTCGCCCTCTACCCGCGCCACGACGTCGCCCGGGGCCACCGGCGTTCCTTCTTCCACCAGGGGCTCGTAGCGGATGGCCTCGTCGACCGCGGCGAACACCCGGCCAACGACCCCCAGCCCGGCGATGACCCCCGGCGCCTTGACGAGGAACACCCCCCGCAGGTGGGTCGAGGGGGGGATGATGGCCGTGCTGGTGACGTCGCCGGGGCCGACGTCCTCGGCCAGGGCATACTCGACAATGCGCCGGATGTCGGCATCAGAATCCATAGTGGCATACTCCGCAGGCTGGTTCATTTCGTTGCCGGCCATTCTACACCCCAAGCGCCACAGGGCCAACCCCCTCCCAAAGCCTGCGGCGCGATCCGCTCTTCTGGCTTCCGAGAGGGGGTTGGCGGTGACTCGGCCCCTAGGCCGGCTGCCGGGAGGGCCGTCTACGCTCTAGGCGACCGGCGTCAGCCAGTGGTGGCGATCCGGCACCTCGCCGGAGACGATGGCAAAAAAGTCCTCTTGGAGCCTCGCCGTGATCGGCCCCCGGCGCCCCGGCCCCACCACGATGTGATCCACCGAGCGGATCGGCGTGAGCTCCGCCGCCGTGCCCGAAAAGAAGATCTCGTCGGCCAGGTACAGCTGCTCCCGGGCGATCTGGGCCTCCACCACCGGGATCCCCGCGTCCTGCGCCAGCTGCATCACGCACTGCCGGGTGATGCCGTTCAGGATCGAGGCGGCCCGCGGCGGCGTGTACAGCACGCCATCCTGCACCACAAAGATGTTCTCGCCGCTCCCCTCGCTCACGTACCCGTAGACGTCCAGGGCGATTCCCTCCGCATAGCCGTGCTCGGCGGCCTCCATGCGGATCAGTTGCGAGTTCGTATAGTGCCCGCCCGCCTTGACGGCCGCCGGCGTGGTGTCGGGCGCCATGCGCCGCCAGGAGGATACCCCGGCATCGATCCCCTGTTCCAGGGCCTCGGCGCCCAGGTACGCGCCCCACTCCCAGGCGGCCACGATCACCTGCACCGGGCAGGAGCGCGGCTCGACGCCCAGCTGGCCGCAGCCCCGGAATACCAGCGGCCGGATGTAGCAGGAGCGCAGGTCGTTCTTGACCACCGTGTCACGGATGGCCTGCGACAGTTCCTCCGTGCTAAAGGGGATGTCCATCCGGTACACCCGGCACGAGTTCACCATGCGCTTTAGGTGCTGCGGCAGGCAGAACACCGCCGCCCCGCTCGGCGTATCGTAAGCGCGGATGCCCTCAAAGACGCTGGACCCATAGTGCAGGGCGTGCGATAGCACGTGGACCTTGGCCTCGTCCCAGGGGACGAACTGCCCGTCGAACCAGATATAGTCCGATTTCATTGCCATGATGTGCTCCTTGGTGGTTACCTCCGGGAGGTAGCGCTTACGAGACCTCTGCAACCGACCGAACGATCATCTCCCCCATCTCCCGGGTGCCCAGGGCCTGCTCTCCCTGGCCTGCCAGGTCGTGGGTGCGGTAGCCGGCCCGCAGGGCGCCGTCCACCGCCGTCTCCACCGCGCGCGCCTCCTGTTCGAGCGCCAGCGAGTGGCGCAACAGGAGCGCCGCGCTGAGGATGGCCGCCAGCGGGTTGGCGATCCCCTGTCCGGCGATATCCGGCGCCGAGCCGTGGATCGGCTCGTACAGCCCCATGCTCCCCGCCCCCAGCGACGCCGAGGGCAGCATGCCCATGGAGCCCGTCAGCATGGAGGCCTCGTCGGTCAGGATGTCGCCGAACATGTTCTCCGTGACGATGACGTCGAACGTCGCCGGCCGGCGGATCAGGTGCATGGCGCAGGCGTCCACCAGCAGGTGGTCGAACGCCACGTCGGGGTACTCTTTTGCCACCCGCGTCGCCGTCTCTCGCCAGAGGCGCGAGCATTCCAGCACGTTCGCCTTGTCCACCGATGTGACGTGGCGCTTGCGCCCCCGGGCCAGGCGGAAGGCCGTGTGCACCACGCGCTCTACCTCTTCTACCGAGTAGACCATCGTGTCGTAGGCCGTCTGCCCGCCGTCGCGGCGCCCGCGCTCGCCGAAATAGATCCCGCCGGTGAGCTCCCGCACCACCAGGAGGTCGGTGCCCTCTAGCGTCTCCCGCTTGATCGTCGAGGCGTCCGCCAGCACCGGGTTCAGCGTCACCGGGCGCAGGTTGGCGTACAGCCCCAGCCCCTTGCGGATCGCCAGCAGCCCCTGCTCCGGGCGCACGGCGGCGGTGGGGTCGTCCCACCGGGGGCCGCCGACGGCGCCAAAGAGCACCGCGACACAGTCCCGGCAGAGGGCCAGGGTTTCCTCGGGTAGGGCGCTGCCCGTCGCGTCGATCGCCGCGCCGCCCACCAAGCCCTCGCGGAACGTGAACTCGTGGCCGAACCGGTCGGCCACTGCCTCCAACACCCTCTGTGCCTCGGCGGTCACTTCGGGGCCGATGCCGTCTCCGGGAAGGACGGCGATGTTCGCTCGCATGCGCTTGCCTTTCGTTGGTGTGATGGACCTACGCGGGTCAGTCCCCCGGCTCGGCGAGCCAGCCGGAGCGGGCGCGGGGGTAGGAGCCGAACACCCGCATAAAGGTGGACATCTCGTTCAGGTGGTCGATGGCCCGCCGGCAGCGCTCCTCGGCCAGCGAGCCGGCGAAAT
>JAAZBQ010000470.1 GCA_012513725.1 Chloroflexota bacterium | reverse complement strand
TCGGCCACATCGGCCCACGGCATCCTGGCGGACGCGGACCTGACGTTCGAGCCCGCCCGCGGCGCCGACGGCGAGCCCCGCGAGGTGGCCCAGGGTACCCTCGACGCCCTCCTGATGGACGACGACCGCGAGGTGCGCCGCACGGCCTGGGAATCCTACGCCGACGCCCACCTGGCGACCCGCAACACCATGGCCACCATCATGGCCACCGGCGTCAAGCAGCGAGTGTTCACCGCCCGCGCGCGGCGTTACGAGACGGCGCTCGAGGCCTCGCTGGACGCCAACAACATCCCCGTGGCCGTTTACCACAACGTGGTAGACACCTTCCGGGCCAATCTCCACGTCTGGCACAAGTACTGGCGCATCCGCCGGCGGGCGCTGGGGTACGACACGCTGCACGTGTACGACATCAAGGCGCCCCTCAGCAAGACCAAGCCGCGGGTCTCCCTCGATGAGGCCATCGAGCACGTGACCACCGGGCTGCGGTCTCTGGGACAAGAGTACGTCGAGACGGTGCGGCGCGGCGTGGTCGAGGAGCGCTGGGTCGATTTGTTGCCCAACAGGGGCAAGCGCGCCGGCGCCTTTTCCACCGGGATGCCCGGTACCAATCCGTTCATCCTGATGTCCTACACGAACGACCTGGAGAGCGTGAGCACCCTGGCCCACGAGCTGGGCCACTCGATGCACTCCTACCATACGTGGCGTACCCAGCCCCTCGTCTATGCCGACTATTCCATCTTTGCCGCCGAGGTGCCCTCCAACCTCTCCCAGGCCCTGGTGCGCCGCCACCTCCTGGAGACCCACGACGACCCCGCGTTCCAGGTGGCCGTGATTGAAGAGGCCATGTCGAACTTTCACCGCTACTTCTTCCTCATGCCCACCCTGGCCCGTTTCGAGCTGGAGATCCACTCGCGGGTAGAGCGCGGCGAGGCGCTCACCGCGCAGTCGATGATGGAATTGATGACCTCCCTCTTCCGGGAGGGGTATGGCGATGGGGTGGAGGTGGACGACGAGCGCGTGGGGATCACCTGGGCCGAGTTCCCGACGCACCTGTACCTGAACTACTATGTGTTCCAGTACACGACGGGCATCTCCGGCGCCCACGCCCTGGCGGAGCCGATCCTGGCGGGGGAGGAGGGGGCGCTGCAGCGCTACCTGGAGTTTCTCTCCACCGGCAGCAGCGTGTACCCGCTGGACGCCCTCCAGCGCGCCGGCGTGGACATGACCACTCCCGCCCCGATCGAGGCCGCGTTCCGGTACCTAGAGGGCCTGGTCGATCGGCTGGACGGGCTGGTGTAGGATCCTGTCAGGGGGAGCGTCGGCACGATGCGTGCAGTTCCCGATTACCTTCTGCGACAGTCGACACACGCGGCGATTTGCGTTTTGGGGTGGTCCATCAGGACTAGCGTCTGCTTCAGATGGGCCACCCGCACGCGCCGGTGCGCTCTGAAGCACTGTCAGGTCATCGATCCCGTCGTTACTCCACCACACCATCAACATCACGTCGAGGACGCCGGATGCCCCACAGAACGTACTATCGCGTGCTGCAGGTCGATCCAGAAGCAGAGCCAGAAGTCATCCAGTCGGCCTTTCGCCGGCTAGCCCGCAAGTACCACCCAGACGTGAACAAATCACCCGACGCTGTACGCCGGATGCAGGAGATCAACGAAGCGTATGAGGTATTGCGCGACCCATCCCGGCGTCGGGCATACGACGCGCAGCTGACGGCAGAGAGATCACGCGCTGAGCACTCCGCCCGTGGCACTCAGGCTCGGAACCCTGCCGAGCACGTTCGTCAGGCCGGCACCTCTGGCCGTCAAGCATCTGCAGGGGATGCCGAGGCGCACCCCAGGAACGACCGGAATGAGCCACGAGACGAGCCTCTCCCCGACATACCGCTGCGTTGCGAGGGCTGCGGGCGGTCCGACGCGACGCTGCGGATGGTCACCTTCCCCCGGGTCATCAGCATCGTTGTGCGGACCCTACGTGAGAAACACGGCGGGGTGTTCTGTGAAGACTGCAGAAAGCGGAAGATGCTCGGGTCAAAGCTAGTCACTCTCCTTCTGGGGTGGTGGGGAATACCGTTCGGGCCCATACTGACTCTGGGCGTGCTCTTTGCTCCAAGCCAGGGCCAGATACCCGCAGACGCCAATGGCGCATACCTGGCCGTTCTTGGCGCGCACTTTTTGCGGCAGCTGCGGCTTGCCGATGCAGCGAATGCCTGGCAAGCCAGTCTGGGTTACAGAAACAGCCCGCAGCTCGCGGGGCTCTACCAGAGTGTCTTCAACTCAGCGCCCAAGCCTTTGCGTACGCCGAGTGGCTCGGGGTCCGGCGCCATGTTCGGGTTGGTGGCGCTAGGACTGTTCGGCTGGGTCGCTGTGGCTACCGGATGGTTTGGCCTTGTGCCGGAATACCCGAAGCATCCGACGTACAGCGCCGCCACTCCTCCTGTCGTCCTTGCCGCGCCTACAAGGGGCGGCGCGCTGCGCTCTGACTCTATCATTCCGCCGACCGCAACATCGCCTGCCCCCGCCCCAACCTCCCTCCCCACGCCGCGGCCCACATCGTGGACCTTGCC
Organism: Chloroflexota bacterium; assembly: GCA_012513725.1. Classification (GTDB taxonomy): domain Bacteria; phylum Chloroflexota; class Anaerolineae; order UBA1429; family UBA1429; genus JAAZBQ01. Next base: position 882 of record JAAZBQ010000470.1, on the reverse strand, counting down.
CCCTATGGTCCACTATTCGCAAGCGGGATACTTTGCTGCGCAGATCCCGGAGGGTAGCGAGGTAGAGATTGACGAGGTCAGCGGCCCCGACGAGCTCGACTATCGCACGGCTCTCATCTCGCCGCCACTGGAACACGTGCGTGAAGACATGACGTTCATCGTCGTTCACGTCATCTCACTGCCAGACCCTCTGGCAGATTCCCACATGCCCGACAAGGACATGGTCGTGGCCCTCGCCCGCGACTGGCTGGACGATCGCGAAGGCTGGCGGACTGTCGAGCGAGGGCGCGAACAAGGCAGTCTTGTCGCAGCCTGGGCGGAGGCTGTTGGCGAGGGCCGAATAGCAGGTGATCTCTTTCGCTGCCACTACCGCATTCTGTCGACTTACAAACGGCTCTACGCCATTGAGGTTATCGGGCTATCTCACCACGACGACCGAGTGGCGCAGTACTATGATGCGTTTGTTCGTTCGTTTCGGCCAGGCAACTAGGACTCTAGCCGCCCTTTCGCTTTACGCGAGGTCCGGGTCGCTCTGAGGGGTTGAGCGGGCCGCTTGCCTTCAGGAAGGAGCGAGGGGTCGCCCAGGTGCCCATCTGAAGCACGCTAACAGCTGCTCGGATTCTGCCGACACGCTGCTGATCTGGTGCTGGGGTGGTGCCAGGAAGAGGCTGCAGAAGGGTGGGATGCGCTGCGTGGCCACAGCGACCGTGTGACATTGTGGATTGCGCGCCTCACGGCGCCATTATGGAGGGAGTATGAACCGCCTTTCCGTCATCACCGCCTTTCTCGGCGGAACCCACAACCGCTACATGAACTACCAGCCCGACCGGTCCCTCGAGGAAAAGCTCGAGATGGCCGCCCGCATCGAGGGGCTCGACGGCC
>JAAZBQ010000053.1 GCA_012513725.1 Chloroflexota bacterium | reverse complement strand
GAACCCGCGGGGGGTGAGCCGCGGCGTCAGCGAGGTGACGCTCGACGGCGTGGCCATGGGGGCCGAGGGCGTGCCCCTGCGAGACGACGGCAAGCACCACGCCGTGCACGTGTTCCTCGGCTGACGTCCCGTCGGGGCGGCCATCTCCATCTCACCCGCACTCCCCTTCCGCTGCACTCCCGCTCACCCGCGGCTCCGGACACGGCGTCAGGCAGGAGGGGCCGCCCACGCCGAGGCGGCCCCGGAGAACGTCGGGAGGGCGACATGCAACCCAGGTGGGTGAGCCTGCTGATGACGGCGATCCTGGTGATGGCGGGATGGGGCGCCACGGCCCGCCGAGGCACACCGCCGGCGGATCTACCCGCCCTGGCCGCGCGGGCCATCGCCGACCTGGCCGAGCGGGAGGGCGTCGCACCGGAACGGATCCGGGTGAGCGAGGTGCAGGCGCGCACCCTCGGCGCTGAGCACCTGGCCTCTTGCGTTGCCGGGCTGGCGATCCGGCAGCCCGCCCGCGGTGCGCCGGTGCCTGGATATCGAATTGCTCTGGTTGCCAATAACGCGCTCTATGAGTATGATGGTAGCAGAGATTGCATCGTCATGGCGCCGAGGGAGTCGCGCCCGCCCCTCTTCCCCGCGGGGCGTGTCGACCGACGATGGGCGACGCGTTCGTGGGTACCGGAGGCCGGAGGGCGGCAGGCTGTTGCGACTCTGAGGACGTCATCGCAGGTCGCCTCGCTCGAGCCTCTCCCTATCGCCGGCGTAGCCTCCGAGGCCGTTCGGCCTGGGGGCTCCTGGCCCTTCGCACGTTCCGTTCCCCGAGAGGTGGAGCCTCCCGCGGGAGCCGATCTCCTGGGCGCAACGGATCCCATAGCGCAGCCTGCCAGAGCCGGCGCGTTGCCGCCGCACGCCGTCCGGATGGCGCCGTGTGCGGCGGGCATCGACATCCAGCAAGGGGAGGCCGCTCGGGCCTGGTGCGCTGCAGTGCGCGATTCGTTCTACCGCCTACACCTCGTCGCAAGAGGGGCGGCGGGCGACGGCGCGTTCGTCTCCGCGATGGGTTCGGCTGACCGGGCGCGTTGAGGGGACTGCTGCGCGCTGCGACCGTGCAATCGCGTCGAACCGGATGGCGGCTGGGCCGCCGATCAGCATCAGCGGGAGGTACCGCAAGAGAATGAGTGAGCAGGAACAACGTGACTTGATGGCCGAGATGATGCTCGGCGAGTACGACTATACCCGTCCGCGCCGGGGAGAGATCCGTGAGGCGGTCATCCTCTCCATCGGCGAGAACGACGTCGTCGTGGATCTCGGCGCCAAGCGCGATGGCATCATCAGTCCGCGCGATTTGCAGCAGGTCGATGTCGAGTTGCGCGAGGGGCTGGAGGTGGGCGACCGCATCCCAGTGGCCATCCTTCGCACTTGGGGCGACGAGGACGGGATCCCCGTCTCGTTGAGTCGGGGCCTCCAGCAGCAGGACTGGCTGCGGGCCGAGACGCTCCTGGAGAGCGGTGAGGTGGTAGAGGCCGAGGTTATGGAGTTCAACCGGGGCGGCGTTATCGTCTCCTTTGGCCGGCTGAACGGCTTTGTGCCCAACTCGCACCTTGGCGCGCTGCCCTCGGGCTCCCGGCAAGGCCGCGACCAGGATCCCAAGGCGGAGCTGGTGGGCCGAACCCTGACCCTGGCCGTCATCGAGGTGAACCAGCCGCGCCGGCGGTTGGTGCTCTCCAAGCGGGCGGCCGATCGGCGCCGGCGCCACGAAGTCCTCGAGGAACTCCAAGAGGGGCAGGTGCGCAAGGGCGTGGTGCGCAACCTGGTAGACTTTGGCGCCTTTGTCGATCTCGGTGGCATTGACGGGCTCATCCACATCTCCGAGCTGGATTGGCAGCATGTCGACCGGCCCGGCGACGTGCTGAGCGTTGGCGAAGAGGTGGAGGTCGAGGTCCTCAGCGTGGATCGCGAGCGGGAGCGCATCGGCCTGAGCCGCAAGCGCCTGCTGCCCGATCCGTGGAGCACGGTAACCGGGACGTTGGCCGAGGGGCAGGTCGTCGACGGGACCGTGACCAGCGTGGTCTCCTTTGGCCTGTTTGTCGATATCGGCTCCGGCGTCGAGGGGCTCGTGCACACCAGCGAGATGGCGGGCCACGACCCGCAGTCCATCCAGGCCGGGGCTCAGGTGGCCGTGCAGGTGTTGCAGATCGACCACTCGCAGCACCAGATCGCCCTCCGATTGGAGGACGTGTTTGCTGAGCCGGACGAGTGGTCCAACGGTGAGGCTGCCCAGGCTGCCGAAGATGCCGATGAAGGCGCGGACGCCGAGGTAGGCGAGGACGCTGAGGAAGGCGCGGACGCCGAGGAGGGCGAGGAGACCGGGGACAGTGGGGACATCGGGGATGTCTGGGACCTCGAGGCCACCGACCGTACCGGAGATGATGAGGATCTGAATGAGCCAGAACAGGCCTAACCCTCCGGGCCGCGGCACGGGCGACCGGACGCCCTCACGGGGACCGATCCCCGGGATGAACATGGGCTGCGCGCGTTGGCTGCTCCCGATGTGGATCCTGCTGGCCGTGGCAGCCTTTGCCTGGACGTTTGGGCTCTTTGATCGGGGCGGCGTCGAAGCCCAGGAGATCGCCTACAGCGAGTTCCGCGAGCAGGTGGCAGACGGCAATGTCGAGGCGGTGCGCATCGAGAACCAGCGCATCGAGGGCGAGCTGCGTAGCCCGGCCACGGTCGTCACCGAGGACGGCACCACCGTGCAGTACACCAACCTGGTCACCCACGCGCCGCCGTTTGGCGACGATACGCTGCTGCCGCTTCTGGAAGAGCAGGGGGTGACCGTGCGGGTGGAGCCCCCCGATACGGGGCTCGCCTGGTGGCCCATCCTGCTGAACCTGCTGCCCCTGGCCTTGCTGTTGGTGGTCGGCTATACGTTCCTGCGCCGTTCGCAAGCGCAGGGGCAGAACCTCTTTTCCTTTGGCGAGAGCCGCGCCAAGCGCTACACGGGCGCAACCCAGGCGACGACGTTCGGCGATGTCGCCGGAGCCTATGGCGCCAAGGAGGAACTGCAGGAGGTCATCGACTTTCTCAAGAATCCCACGCGCTTTGAGCGGATCGGGGCGCAGGTGCCCAAGGGGGTGCTCTTGGTGGGCCCCCCAGGAACGGGCAAGACGCTCCTGGCCCGTGCGGTGGCAGGCGAGGCGGGGGCGCCGTTCTTCTCTATCACCGGCTCGGACTTTATGGAGATGTTCGTGGGCGTGGGGGCGTCTCGAGTGCGTAACCTCTTTGAAGAGGCCAAGCGTTCGGCGCCCGCCATCATCTTTATCGACGAACTGGACTCCATCGGGCGCCGCCGCGGCGCCGGCTTGGGCGGCGGACACGACGAGCGGGAGCAGACCCTGAACCAGCTCCTCTCGGAGATGGACGGGTTCGAGCCGAACATCGGCGTCATCGTCATGGCGGCCACCAACCGTCCCGACATCCTGGATTCGGCCTTGCTCCGCCCAGGCCGATTCGATCGCCAGATCGCCGTGGATCTGCCCACCATGGGGGAGCGCCTGGAGATCCTCAAGATCCACGCTCGCAACAAGCCCCTCGAGGAGGAGGTGGATCTCGAGCGCGTCGCGCGGGGTACGCCGGGGTTCAGCGGCGCCGACCTGGCCAACCTGCTGAACGAGGCGGCGCTCCTCGCCGCCCGCGACCGGCGGGAGCGCATTGTTGCGGCGGACGTCGATGACGCCCGCGACAAGGTCCTGATGGGCCTCCAGCGGGGCGACCTGGGCCTCACCCAGGAGGAACTGCAGCTTTTGGCCTACCATGAGGGCGGACACACCGTGGTGGCTGCGGCCCTGCCGCACACGGATCCGATCCACAAGGTGACCATCGTGCCACGCGGGCACGCCATGGGGGCTACCCAGCAACTTCCCACGCGCGATCGCTACGTGTACCCCTGGGAGTACATGATCGATCGCCTCGCGGTCATGATGGGCGGCCGGGCAGCCGAGCGCCTGGTGTTGAACACCGCCACGAGCGGCGCCGAAGGCGACCTAAAGGGCGCCACGCAGCTGGCCCGCAAGATGGTGCTGGACTGGGGCGTCACCGAGAGCCTCGGCCCGGTAGCCCTGGGCTCCAACGACTCGCCCGTCTTTCTGGGTGAGGAGATCGGTCGTGGCCGCGACTATAGCGACGAGACCGCGCGGGAGGTCGACGAGGAGGTGCGCCACATCCTCGAGGAGGCCTATCGGCGGGCGTACACCACGCTCGAGGAGCATCGCGAGGCGCTGGACCGCCTCGCCGAGGCGCTCCTGGAGCGCGAGGAACTCACCGGTGAGGAGGTCTTTGACATCATCGGCCTGCCGCCCAGGTCCCGCCCATCCCTGACCGGCGAAGAACAGGATGCGGCTGCCGAGGACGTGCGCAGCCGGGTAGCGGGAGAGTAGCGCGGCGCGCCCATGGGAGGCCCCATCCACAGGCTGCGCGAAGGCCTCGAGAGGGTCTACCGACGGCTGAACCGCCTGAGCCGCGGGTACCTGGGCGTGGTTCGGGCGGCCGCGTATCATTTTGGTCAGCGCCATGCCCCGGAGGCCGCCGCGGGCATGGCGTTTTGTGCGTTCTTTTCTCTCTTTCCCCTGCTGCTGTTCTTCATCGCGCTCGGTACCTTGTTCCTCGAGGAGGAGCAGGTCTACCGTGAGGTGGTCTCGGTGCTCAGCGAGGCCATCCCCATCTCGCGCCGGCTGATCGAGGACAACGTCCAGCAGGCGCTGGATACCCGGGGGCCGGTGACCGCCCTGGGCGTGCTGGGCACGTTGTGGTCGGGCTCGGGACTCTTTCGCATCGTGGTGGTGAACGTGAACCGGGCCTGGCCCGAGGCGGCGCCCCGTTCCTACTTGAGCCGTCACGGCGTGGCGCTGGCGATGCTCGGCATGCTCCTCTTGTTGGTGCTCCTCTCCACCGTGGCGGTCTCCGTCCTGAACTTCCTATCCACCGAGACGATTCCCTCCGTCTCGCCCCTGGTGACCGCGGTCGTGACCGTCGTGTCGCTGCTGACGACGTTTGCGTTCTTTGTGCTCGTGTACCGGTGGGTGCCCAATACGGGGGTGCGCTGGTCTTCGGCCGCCGTCGCCGGGGCCGTCGCCGGGGCGGCCTGGCGGCTGGCCGCGGACACATTCGGCTGGTACGTGCGGAGCGGCATTGCGGGCTATGAGGTGGTGTATGGTTCGCTGGGCGCCATCGTGGCGCTCCTCTTCTGGATCTACCTCTCCAGCCTGATCGTCCTCTTTGGGGCCTATCTGGGCGGCGCACTGGACGCCCGGCGCGACGTGGAGGAACGCGCCGCCACCGACTGAGCGCCCGTTCGGAACGCCAAGCGTTCCGAACGGGCGCGATGTGTGCCCCTAGTAGCGGAGGATGGCGGCCAACGTCTCGCCGCCGGGCACGTCCCCCGCATCGACGACATGTACCTCGCCCTTGTTCAGGTAGGTGTGCGCCACCGCCAGATCCAGGAGGTCCTGGCGCTCGATGCCGCCATCGTCCTCACTATCGACCCGGGCGGTGAGCGACTCTGGGTCAAAGCGGCCCCAGACGTGCTGGTTACGGGGCACGAACAGGGCGTGGACGCGGGCCCCGTAGGCTGCTACGACGGCCAGGGCGGGATCCGTCACGGCGCGTTGGTCGTCGCGGCCCAGGAGCGACTCGAACTGCCCGCGGGCGCGCTCCTCCGCGGCGCGGAAACGCGGCTCGACGATGGCCCAGGCGCGAGCGTGGAGATCCCGGGCCTCCAGCATCTTGGGGCTGCCCTCGATGCCCTCTTTGACGAGGTTGGGGAGGCTGTTCGCCTGCCGGTAGATGGGCAGCATATGCCCCACGCCGGCCAGGACCAGGGGCGCCGCCTCGTCGCCGAGGAGTTTGCTCAGTCCGTCGTCGATCTGGTGAAAGTAGCGCAGCATCTCCTCCTTGTTGTCGCGCTCTGCGCCATACCCGATGCCGTGAAAGATCCCCTCCCGCGGTTCTCGACCCATTCGCGCCCCGTGCCGCGGCGCGATCACGCCGGCGCGCTGGCCGGCGTGCCAGTGCAGGTACTCCTGGGGCTCCTCGCCCAGCAGCGCCTCCTCCAGGCTTCGGGGCATGTCGCGGAGGGTCACCGGGGCCACGGTGAAGCGCGTGCCCTGGTACAGGCGGATGGCCTCCTGGCTGAGGGCCAGCACAAAGAACCGCTGGTCATACGCCAACATGGGAAAGAGCGGCTTGATATGAAAGTCCCTGGAGACCATCACGGCATCGGCGAGGTCGGACGGCAGCCGGTAGAAGCGGAACAGATCCGGCGATAGGTAGAGGAGGAGGCCGTCGCTTTGGTGCTGCCAGAAAGCGTTCCGCTCCACCAGATCGCGGGCCGGTTCCAGCAGGCCGCGCACGTTGGCGGCCCGGTAACCGGCCCCCACCAGGCGCTCCTCGGCCTGGTCCAGCAGGTTCTTGAGCCGGATGGGGTTCTCCAGGACGTCGGTCCCCCGCCGGTGGGTGGGCATCGTAATCGTGATGCAGGGCGCCTCGTGCGGAGCGATGAGG
>JAAZBQ010000469.1 GCA_012513725.1 Chloroflexota bacterium | reverse complement strand
GGCGTGGGGGGTAGCCAGGGGCCTTTAGCCCCTGGCGGGCGGGCTGGCGGGCGCGCCGGGCGAACAGACCCGTTGCTTGCGCTATGAGTGACGCGCCCCGGCGCCATGTGATTCGCAGTGTGACGGGTTTTGGGGGTATGGGGTAGGTTGGGAGGCTCGGGAGGGAGTGCGGCGGAGGTCCTTCGGCAGACCTCAGGGCAGGCCTCAGGATGACCGGTTGGAGCGGGGCGCGTGCTTGGGAGGGAGTGCGTGGGAGGTCCCTCGGTTGGCAGACCCTCCCCCCGCATCACCAGGACGCCAGGCGCAGCGTGCCAAACCCGCCTGACCACCACATCCCCCCACACAATCCTCTCAATCCTGTCCGAAAATCCTGTCCATCCTGTCCCTCTCCCCCCACCCAGGGACCCACAAGACCCTGGCGATCAGGGCCCAACCCGCTCGGGGGCGTCGGGGCGCTTGGCCGTGTCGTCCAGGAGGTGCTGGGCGTCCAGCATGGCCCCCAGCCGCGCTACGAGTTCCGGGTTCCGCCGGGCCACGTCGCGCTCCTCCAGGGGATCCTCGGCGAGGTGGTACAGCTCCTCCTCCACGCCCCACTCCCGCTCGGTGCGCATCAGTTTCCAGCCCTCGTAGCGCAGGGCAAAGCGGCTGTGGGTCAGGTTCCAGTAGATGGGCCGCTCGGGCAGGGACTCCTCGGTCCCCTCCAGGAGCGGCAGGATGCTCGTCCCGTCCCAGCAGGGGTCCTCGGGCGGATCCACCCCCAGCATCGCGGCAAAGGTCGGCATCCAGTCCACGATGTGCAGGGGCTCGCACAGGGTGCGCGGCTCCCAGACGCTCTGCCACATCACGGCTCCCGGCGTGCGGATGCCCCCCTCGTAGCAGGTGGCCTTGGTGCCGCGCAGGGGATAGTTGCTGCCGTTGCGGGGCATGTCCTCGTGCCAGCCAGGGTACAGGTTGGTGTCGTCGGTCAGCGACCGGGTGGAGGCGCCATTGTCCGAGGCGAACACCACGATGGTGTTGTGGATCTGGTCCAGGCACTTGAGCGCCTCGATCACCCGCCCCACGGCGCGGTCCATGTGCGAGGTGTAGGCGGCGTACTCTTTGAACGCCCGGTCTCGCACGGGGTCGGGGTCGTGGCGCTCGAACGCGTAGCGATCCAGCCACTCTTCCGGCGCGACGATGGGGGTGTGGACGGCGGTGTAGGGCAGGTAGCAGAACCAGGGCTTGTCCTCCTGCTCCCCGATCCAGCGGATCGCCTCGTCGGTCAGGAGGTCCGTCACGTGGCCGGGCTCCAGCCGCTCGGCCACCTTGCCGTCGCGGTGCCAGGTGGTGGTGTAGGTGCCCCGCTTGTAGTGGTGGTTGTAGGGATCGATCCCGCCGGCCAGCGATCCGTACGAGTGGTCGAACCCGTACACGCCGGGGTAAAAGCGGGGATGGGAGCCCAGGTGCCACTTGCCAAAGAGGCCGGTGGCATAGCCCGCATCCTGGAACAGCCGCCCGAGGGTCCAGTAGCCGTCGGGGAGGACGGGGGCGTTGGAGGGCACCGTGGCGTGGCGGCCAAAGCGGCCCGGGAAGCGCCCGGAGAGGAGCGAGGTGCGGGTGGGCGTGCAGACGGGGTTCACGTAATGGTGGGTGAACTCGACTCCCCGGCGCACCAGGCGGTCGATGTTCGGCGTGCGGATGGGCGAGCCGTGGTAGGACACGTCGCCCCAGCCCAGGTCGTCCGCCAGGATGTAGAGCACGTTCGGTTTGGCCATGGGATATCTATCTCCTTCAGGGTCCGAGAGCGGTCCGCTCCATTATGGTCTGGCGACCGGTTCGCGCAAGCCGTGGCGCCGCGGCCAGGGCGTTGGCCGGAGGGCGCACTTTGCCACCCGGCCGCATTTCCGCTTCGCAAACCCCTTGACATCGGCACCTCCTTCGGGTATGATGTGTAGGAAGTCTAGTGATTTTCTGAACAATACGACGGATCGTCGTACCAAGGAGTTGCTGTTATGCGTACCCGTAAGCCTGCACCACAAGTGGAATCCGTCGTCGATGAGGACCACACCAGGGTCACCGTCAAGGTCGCCCTGCCCGGCGTTGAAGCCAAGAACCTCCGCCTCCGCGTCCGCGATGACCGCCTGCAGGTCAAGGCCGTGGCCGGCGGCGTCGAGTACCACGCCGACCACCACTTTTGCTGCCACGTGGACCCGCGAGAGGCCACGAGCAGCCTCGAGGATGGCGTCCTGCGCGTCGAGGCGCCGTTCAGTTCGCCGTTCTTCCGAGCGCGCGACGTCCGCGTCGGTAGTCGTGTCGAGCGCAGCCGTCAGGCGCTGGACTTTTCCGGGCC
>JAAZBQ010000005.1 GCA_012513725.1 Chloroflexota bacterium | reverse complement strand
GGAGGCCGCCGGCGCGCGACGCGAGAGCGCAGCCGTCGCCAGTATAGAGACTGGGCGGGGGGCTGTCAACCGCTCGCCCCAAAGATCATGGCCTCCGCAAACTCTTCCTGAAAGTCCGGTCGCCCGGAGAGCTCCAGGTACTCGACGTGCTCGAGGATCGCCGACGCCTCGCGGAGCGCGGCGCGCGACAGGAGCGCCATCTTGGCCCCAGAGCCCGCCGCGTTGCCCACCGGCAGGATGTCGGCGTTCGGGAACTCGGGGATCAGGCCGATGGCCAGGGCGCTGGTCGGCCGAATGTAGTTGCCAAAGGCGCCGGCCAGGTACACCCGCTTCACGTCGGCCGCAGTGATGCCGAGTTCTTTGAGCAGGATCTGGATCCCCGCCCGGATGGCCCCCTTGGCCAACTGCAGTTCGCGGACGTCGCGCTGGGTAACCAGCACCGGCCGCCCGCCGGCGCCGGACTCGGGGTCCACCAGCATGAACTGCCGCTGGCGGCCCTCGCCCACCACGCGGTCGGCCAGCTCGCTGCCGTTCCCGTTGCGCAGAGCCTCCGCGTCGCGCATCATGCCGGTGGAATCGATGACGCCCGACTGGAGCATCCCGGCCACCAGGTCCACGAGGCCCGAGCCGCACACGCCGCGGGCGGGCACGTCGCCGATGACGTGGTACTCGACGCGGTGGTTGATGGTCACCACATCGATGGCCCCATCCGCCGCCCGCATCCCGCAGGAGAGGTGGGCGCCCTCAAAGGCCGGGCCCGCGGCCGTCGAGCAGGTGATCAGGCGCTCGCGGGACCCGAGGGCCATCTCGCCGTTCGTGCCGATATCGATGGCCAGCGCCGGCTCCTCGTGGGTGTGCAGGCGGGTAGCCAGGAGCACGCCGGTGGTATCGGCCCCCACCCAGCCGGCGATGTTGGGCAGGGTCCACACTTCCGCCTCCGGGTAGACGCGCAGCCCGAGCTCGGTCGCCCGCACGCCGAGCGCCTCCGTCACCGCGGGGACGTAGGGCGAGCGCGCCAGGGCCTCCGGGTCGATACCCCACAAGAGGTGGTGCATGGTAGTGTTGCCCACCGCGACCACGGCGTACACGTCGGCGGGGGTCACCTTGGCCTGATGGGTGACCCGCTCGATGATGGTGTTCATCGCCTGGATGATGTCGTGGTGCAGGGTGTCCAGACCCTGGGGATCGTCCCGCGAAAAGCCGATCCGCGAGACGACATCGTCGCCGTAGCGGGTCTGGGGGTTCAAGAGCGAGGCGACCGCCAGCTGCTCGCCGGTCTGCAGGTCCATCAGGTAGCCCACCACCGTGGTAGTGCCGATGTCGTAGGCCATTCCCAGCACGCGCACGCCGGTGCTCGCCGGGACGATGCGGACCATGCGCTGGCCCTGGGCGACGATGGTCACCCGCCCCTCGTCGGCCCGCAGGGCGGCGGGCAGCTGGCGCGCGGCGGTCAGCGTGGGCCGCAGGGCGGGGGCGCCGGCGGCCGCCAGCGTTCGCACCAGGTTATCCATGTCGGCCACCTGGTCCTCGATGGTGGCCTCGGGCACCTGGACGGCGTAGGTGGCCAGCCAGGGGTCGAGGGAGACGCTATCGCCAATGCCGGTGGAGAGGATGCTGACCTCGGAGATGCGCGATTCCTCGGGGACCACCACGGCCACATCGCCCTCGATCAGGGCCTGGCAGGCCAACCGGTACCCTTGGGCGATCTCTTCCGGCGAGAGCCGGCGGCGCTCCGCCTCGGTCAACGGCCCCAGGCCCTGGGCGGCGATGATCCGGCACTTGCCGCACGTTCCGCGGCCTCCGCACACCGCCTCGATATCCACCCCCGCCGCGTTGGCCGCCTGCAAGACGGTCTGCCCGGCCTCGGCCTCTGCGATCACCCCGTACGGCTGGAACTTGATCTTCATTGTGTGCCGCGCCCTCTCCTATCGCCTGCGCCCTCGCCGCCGCCCTTTTCATAGACCACCAGATGCGAAAGGCCGAACACGTCGAGCGGTGTACCCTCCAGCGCGTAGGACGCCCGGCAGAGGGCGCCGCCCACCCGCGGCCAGCGGGCCACCACGTTATCATAGCCGGCAAAGATCCGACG